>NZ_VPEO01000012.1:0-104217 GCF_013417155.1 Acinetobacter sp. YH16052
ATGAGATCATGGAAAATAATGACGGTTCCAAGCGTTTCCAGATCAATGCAGCCAACTGTGTACACTGCAAGACCTGTGACATCAAGGATCCGTCCCAGAACATCACCTGGGTGACACCGGAAGGTGGCGGTGGTCCGAACTATCCAAATATGTAATCTCTCATATGAGATAAAAATAAACCCGCTTTAAAGCGGGTTTATTTTTTACAATGTCTTTCATACGAAGACCTAAATTTTAAAGCTACTAAGTGTCTAGTAGGTCCAACTGATACATATGTATCTTCAATATTATTAAATAAAGTCGCAAAAAGTGCTCCTTTAAAAGTCTCTTTTTGATCAAAAAAATAATACTTCGATGCTATATGATCAACTCTCTCTAAAATCATCGAACGTTTGATTGAAGATTTATCACTTACAAATTCTTTAGCATGAAAATCTAAAAAATCCATTCCATCTTTATAAAAAATCTTAGCATTGTCTCTATCATCTAAAATATCAGCCACTACAGAGCAATATAAATATTCAATTCCTTGTAGAGCTTTCCATTCATTTTCAGAGGGCAAAAAAATCATTAAATCTATATCTCTAAAAATACGATTTTCTATATTATCTAAATCTCGAATATTCTCAGATACTGCATAAACTTCTTCAGCTCGGGCAGTAACATTAACAAGTAAAAGGAAAAATATTCCTATTAAGTATTTTAATTTTTCCATTATTAATAATTTTCAACTTTTCAAAATTATAGCATTTACCATACTTTATTTTTTTAATTAAACTAAGATGCATAACTTTAAAGTTATGCATTTTTTTCATTTATTAGCCTTTCTTCACTAAATAATGAAATTCTTTATTACCATTTTCATCCAGACGTTCTTCCTGCAATAGCAACTTATGCCCCAAATGCATACAGAATTTTGGAATATCCCACGACGTTGAATTATCCGTGGCAAACACCTCAACCACATCACCTGCCTTGGATTTACGGATCGCCTGATGCAACATCATCACTGGCTCAGGACAACGCAAACCTCGGGTATTCAATTGCAGACTTGGAATAATTTCAGTTGGGGACATCGATAGACTCAGGATGGAAAGACTGCCATATTTTAGCATAAAGCTGCGATTACATTGCTGCTTTGCATACATGGCCAGTTTTAAAATCAGCGCTGACTCACGCGATCAAGACTGCGCATCATATTTACAATAGACAAGCGTATTTTCTGCGGTATGATAAAACCACGTTTTTTTAGATATTAAGAGTCTTCAGGAAAAATCATGCACGAGGAATCAGGCCCGTCGTGGGGTATGCGCGGCTTACGCAAATGGCTGGGAACTGCACCCGAAACTCGCGACGAACTGCTAAAATTAGTACAAGATTCACGTCGATTTTTAGAACCCGATACTGTTGCCATGCTTGAGGGCGTTCTTGACCTCCCGGCAACCAAAATTCGTGAAGTCATGACGCCTCGCACGTCCATGATCAGCTTACAGGAAGATGACCAACTGCTGGATATCCTGCATGTGCTGGTCGAGTCTGCGCATTCACGTTTTCCGGTATTTTCATCCGATCAGACCGACAATGTAGTCGGCATTCTATTGGCCAAGGATTTATTGCCTTTTCTAACTGAACCGACGGCCAAAGTCGATATTCGCGCGCTTATGCGTCAGCCTTTATTTGTTCCAGAAAGTGCCCGCTCCGATCAGGTGCTGCGCATGTTAAAGAATACCCAGACGCATATTGCGGTGGTGATTGATGAATACGGTACGACTTCGGGTCTGGTGACACTGGAAGATATTCTGGAAGAAATTGTCGGTGAAATTGAAGATGAACATGACAATGCTGACGAAGAAGCATACTACATTGTTCCGGACAATGATCCGACTACGGCCAATACCTGGGTGGTACAAGCGCTGACCCCAATTGAGTATTTCAATAATATGCTGGATGCGACTTTCCCTGATGATGAAGTGGAAACCATGGGCGGCTTGTTATTACAGGAAATTGGTCTGGTGAGTGATCTTGAAGGTCAGACCATTGAACTGGAAAACTGGCAATTTACCATTCTTGAGGCAGATTCACGCTCTATTCATCTAATTCGAGCCGTGCGCCAATGAGAGCGTATTTCGATAAGCTGTTGAGTTCGTCTCAACAACAAAAAACCTTGCCGCTGATCTATCCTGTTTTAATTGCCTTATTTGCAGGTGCCATCTTTAGTTTGGCACTGGCTCCCTATCATTACTGGTGGCTGGCCATTCTGTCTCCGGCACTGCTCTATGCCTGCCTGCGCGGACGTACTGCAAAACAGGCTTTTGGCATTGGCTGGGCTTACGGGATTGGCTTGTGGTTTGTCGGCGCATTCTGGCTGTATACCTCAATTCATGTCTATGGCGATACCAGTGCATTTCTCAGCGTCGTGATGATCCTGATTATGGCGCTGGTGATGGGTCTGTTTAGTGCCGTTCAAACGTTTGTCTATCGCCGCTTTTTCCCGGAAACACCTTTAACCTTTGCCCCGCTCTGGGTGCTGTTTGAATGGTCCAAGACTTGGGTCTTTACCGGTTTCCCGTGGCTATTTGCTGGCTATGCCTTTACCGAACGCTACTTGGATGCTTATGCGCCTTTATTCGGGGTGTTCGGGGTGTCTTTCGTGGTGATCATTCTGGCCTGTGCACTGGTTGAAATTCTGAATAGACGCCTGTTCTGGGCTATTCCTTCGGCAGTTTTATTACTCGGTGCCTGGGGCGCAGCACAGCTGACGTTTGTTGAGCAAAAAAATCAAAAGCCTTTAACGGTTTCCCTGATTCAGGGCAATATTCCGCAAGACTTGAAATGGCTAACTGAATATCAGGTGAAGACCTTATTGATTTATGCCAATTTGAGTAAAACCGAATGGGGCCGTGATCTGATCGTCTGGCCGGAATCTTCGATTCCCATGTTCCAGACTGATATTGAAGCCTTTCTGGAGGCCATGAAAGTACAAGCCGAAAAATCAGGCACTGCATGGGTGACCGGCATTCCATATTGGGATTTAGCCGAATCGCAGACTGCGGGCTATCCAAAATATTACAATAGTATTATGGCCAGTGGCAATGAATCCGATGGCCTATACAAGAAGCAACGACTGGTTCCCTTTGGTGAATATATTCCCTTATCAGGCTGGTTGAGCTGGGTATTGCCAGGTCTGCAGAATGATCCATCCATGAGCGGTTTTACCCGGGGTGCAGACCATCAGCAACCATTGAATGTGAAAAATCATCCATTGGGTTCTGCAATTTGCTATGAAGTGGCCTACCCGAATTTGACCCGTCGCAATGCCAGCCAAAGTGATTTTCTGGTGACCGTGTCTAATGATGCCTGGTTTACCGGCACGGCAGGACCATTACAGCATCTGCAAATGGTGCAAATGCGTGCTAAAGAAAATGGCCGCTGGTTTATTCGCGCCACCAATACCGGTGTAACCGCCTTTATTGACCACAATGGCCACATCGTGAAAAAAGCCCCGGTGGATCAGGAAGCGGTATTACGTGGTGAACTTCCAGCCATGCAGGGCGAAACGCTGTATATGAAACTCAGTGATTGGCCAGTGATGATCTTCTCAGTTCTGCTTTTGCTTATTGGATGGCGCTTCCGTCCACGTAAAGTGGATGTCAGCTTTAAGTCAAGAAGATAATTTCTTCAAGTCCCTCTTTTACAAAGAGGGATTTAGGGGATTCCTGAATATAGCACCTTATCAATCCCTCCTAAGCTCCCTTTACTAAAGGGAGGAACACTCAAGGTAATAAAAAACCGAGGTCAATGCCTCGGTTTTTTATCTCTTTAAAACTTAAAACTGTATAGCCAGATAACACAACATACTGGCAAGAGACAGCATTGGTACATGACGATAGAGCTTAACCAGTGTCTGCTCAAATGCTGAACCTTGTTCGGCTTGAATGCGGATTACACTCGCGTTTAATGCTGACCAGAAACACAGGGCCAATAAACTGCTCATCAAGCTGATAGCAAAGAAAGCCACCATAATCTGGCTGCTGCCTTCGGTGCTCTGCCATAAATGGACGATTCCCTGACTGATCGGCAGCATGCTTAAAACCAGAAGAACAGATTTCAGCATCGACCAATGAAATTGATTGATTTCATCTCCCAAGATAAATGCTTTCATGTGCTTCTCCGTTGGCGAGTCAAGTGCCATTCAGAGCATTATGAGCTTTTTTAAATAAATAGAAAGTGTATGTTTATTCATATTTTACGAGAATTGTAATAGATAAATATGGGAATAATTCTTATTATAACTCGCATATCAATTTTATTATTTCATTATTATAAATATCATTAACTTACATTATATTTAATAATTAAGAGTTATTATCACTTCACTTCGTATTGAAATAGCCTATTAAGTGAAGTGATATATGCCATCTATCGAGAATTTATAATGATTCTCAATTAAGGCTGATAATAAATATCGGCATCTGTTCCTTCACCACCCGATTGACCATCTGCACCAAATGAATACAGATCGAAGTTGCGACCATCGGTACCCGGAATCACATATTGCAGTTCATTATCCCAGCTGTCTTTTGGAAAACCGCCTTTGACATAGCCGCCCGGCACCCAGTTTTTTGCAGTCGCTGGCTGATTCACCAGTGCATCCAGACCACCTTCCTGCATACTTGGATACTTGCCATTGTCCAGCTTGTATTGATCCAGTGAACCTGCAATGCTCTGCAACTTGATCACGGTGGTATCTACTTTGGCCTTTTCACCGCGTCCCATCACGTTCGGAACGATCAGCGCAGCAAGCACACCAAGAATAACAATCACCACCATGACTTCGATTAACGTAAAGCCCGTCTGTTTATTTAATTGATTCCTTTTCATTCAATCTCTCTCATTTATTTGCATCATTCAGAATTTCCACTTGAATCTTGATCACAGCAAAATTCTAAGCGGTTTCTGTTTAAATCATATTATTCATATTCACAATTGGCAGCATGACCGCAATCACAATCATCAGAACGATACTGGCCATCAGTACCAGCATTAAAGGTTCCAACAAGGCCAGTAAAGTTGAAATCAGGGTAGTCACTTCGCGATCCTGCATCTGTGAAGCACGTTCCAGCATACGGTCCAGTTCACCGGATGCTTCACCACTTTTGATCATTTGTACCATCATCGGGGGGAAATAACCACTGCGTTCCAGTTGGGTTGCCAGGTTGCCACCTTCAGTGACTTTTTCCGCTGCCAGATTGACAGAATCCCGGATCACCCAGTTGTTACTGACTGCAGCACCAATGCGCAGCGCATCGACCAGCGGCACGCCAGACTGGGTCAAAATGGATAAAGTACTGGCAAAACGTGCGGCATTAATTCCGCGTGACAATTTGCCGAATAAAGGTAATTTTAAGGTCAGACGGTCAAAGGCATAATGCCCGGCGGTAGTTCTTAAAAATCGGATTAATAAGAAAATCCCTAAAGCACCACCGATCAATAAAAATGGCCAGGCAATGCGGATAAAATCGCTGGCTTTCATCAAGGCCACGGTAATCCAGGGCAAGGCGTCTTTACTCTGATCAAAAGTCTTGACGATATCCGGCACCACATAGGTCATCAGCCCCATCACAATCGCAAAGGACATCAGCATCAGAATAATCGGATAGATCATTGCACCTTGAATTTTTTTCTGCATGGCAAACCGGTTTTCGGTATAGTCAGCCAACTGATCCAGAATCAGGTCCAGATGTCCGGAACGTTCACCGGCAGCAATTGTGGCAATATACAGTTCAGGAAAACGTCCGGATTGCTGCAGGCCCTGCGCCAGACTATGCCCTTCCAGCACTTTTGAGCGCACTGACATCAGCAGGTTTTGTACATGTACTTTTTCGCTTTGCTTGCCAACAGCACGGATGGCTTCTTCCAATGGAATCGCGGCGGCGACTAGCACGGACAGCTGCCGGGTCATGAGAGCCAGATCATAGGCGGTAATACTTTTTTCAAACCATTTTCGACGATGCTGCTGGTCTTTTTTTTCAACAGGATCAACAGAGACAGGAATAAGTGCTTTATCCCGTAATTGTTGCCGGATCTGACGTGCAGAATCCCCCTCCAGCACGCCTTTTTGCTGCTTTCCTGAAGCATCAAGCGCAATAAACTGATATGCAGGCATTGTAATGCTCTAATTTTCCAAAATTTTGCTCAACGCTGTTGCGTCAGACCACCGAAATCATTCATATTCTTTGATATAAATTATCTACTCACTCTAACATAATCGAACTTTAAGCACGACGAAATTTCTTCAGGATCTCCACCCCAAGATATGCAAAATTCCCACACCGATTTAAGTCCAATTTATCGCGTACGCGTTGCTGTACCTGTGCATGTATTTGATTGTTTTGATTACACGATGAGTGCAGAACAATTTAAACAGGCGCAGATTGGCGCACGTGTAATGGTGTCATTTGGACGTCAGAATCTGGTCGGGGTGATTATCGAAAAACTGTCCGCAGACACTCCTCTCGATCCGCGCTTTAAACTTAAGGCAGTGACCGAACTACTTGATGAACGTGCCATTATAGATAGCAAAGTTTTAAGTTTGTTGACATGGTCAGCGCAGTATTATCAGTTCCCGATCGGTGAAGTCGTCCACAGTGCCCTGCCAACTCTCCTGCGTCAGGGTAAGCCTTATAACCTGCTAGCTCGTACCTGGAAATTGCTGGACCCTGATGCCGAGGCCAAAGTACGCCGTTCGGACAAGCAGCAGGAAGCCTACCGGATTTTAAAACTGCATCCGGTCGGGACCACTGAAAATGTGCTGAATATGGCCGGGATTGAAACTGTGACCTTAAAAGCACTGGAGAAAAAAGAGATTTGTGCCTGTGTGCTGGAGCCACAAGATTTCAGTCCACAGCCGATGCAATTGGCACAGATGCCGCTAACGGCCAATCCTGAACAAAAATATGCAGTCAAACAGGTATTAAAATTTCGCAATCAATATCAGGCTTTTTTACTGGATGGTCTGACCGGCAGCGGTAAAACTGAAGTGTATTTGCAGATCATGGAGCAGGTACTAAAACAGGGCAAACAGGTGCTGGTGCTGGTACCGGAAATTGGCCTGACACCGCAAACCATCAGCCGTTTTCAGTCCCGTTTTCATTGCCATATTGCGTTGCTGCATTCCGGGCTGAATGATTCCAAACGGCTACAAGCCTGGCAGTCGGCGGAAACCGGCAAAGCCTCAATCGTACTCGGTACACGTTCTGCCATTTATACCCCGATGCCGAATCTGGGCCTGATCATTCTGGATGAAGAACATGACCTGTCCTTTAAACAGCAGGAAGGCTTCCGCTATCATGCCCGCGATGTCGCCCTGTACCGCGGCCATTTACAGCAATGTCCGGTAATCTTAGGGTCAGCCACACCAAGCATTGACAGTTATGCGCTGGTGCAACATGGCAAGATGCAGGCACTGGAGCTGAACCAGCGTGCCGGCACGGCCTTGATGCCCAAAATCCATATTCTGGATTTAAAAGTTGCGCAAAAAAAGCATGGGATTAGCCTGCAATTGATTCAGGACATCAAAAAGCGCCTGGAGAAAAAAGAACAGGTGCTGATTTTTTTAAACCGCCGTGGCTATGCCCCCGTCCTGCTGTGTGGCAGCTGTGGCTGGCAGGCGAAATGTCCGCACTGTGATGCCAACTTCACTGTACACCGCCAGCCTTATCAGCATCTACATTGCCATCACTGCGGTACTATTCACCGTATGCCGGAACACTGCCCACAATGTCAGCATCAGGAACTGATTACACTGGGTATGGGCACCGGCAAAGTCGAAGAGCATCTGAATGAGCTCTTTCCGGATTTTGAGGTGATTCGGGTCGATCGCGATTCCACCAGTCGGGTCGGCAGCTGGCAAAAAATTTATGACAAGATTCAGAAAAGCGAACCGGCGATTCTACTCGGCACCCAGATGCTGGCCAAGGGGCATCATTTTCCTTATGTGACGCTGGTGGCGATTCTGGATATCGATTCCGGTCTGCTCAGTGTGGATTTCCGTGCTACTGAACGGACTGCACAACTGATCGTGCAGGTTGCAGGACGTGCCGGACGTGGTGAACACAAAGGCGATGTCTATTTGCAAACGCTCAGGCCTGATCATGTCCTACTAAATACGCTGGTGAATGAAAATTATCGCGTGTTTGCCCAGCAAACCTTAAAAGAACGGCAGATCGCCCAGATACCGCCCTATCGTTATGCCATCCTGATTCGCTGTGAATCCAAGGATCAGGCACAAAATACCGAATTCTTACAGAAACATGCAGCACTCCTCAGGCAATATCCTGATCTGGCGCTGGACATCTGGGGACCAATTCCTGCGCCAATGGAACGTAAGGCCGGACGCTATCAGTCGCATATGGTGCTATTGTCAGCGGATCGTCCACGTTTGCATTACTATGTGCGCAGCTGGTGGCAAAACATGCTGCAGGACAAACCTTCTAGCATGAAGCTCACGCTAGACATCGACCCTCAGGAACTGAGCTAAAAGATATTGCGCCTGAGGATCGGTCTGGAATACAAGACTCCCAGTCTGGATCAAGAATAAATTTAGGGCAGGAAAATGTCGATACTGTTACAAATAACACTGGTTCTGGTCATTGCACTGTTGATGGTGCCACTGAGTAAAAGGCTCAGAGTGCCAAGTGTGTTGGGCTATCTGTTAACAGGGATCATCTTAAGTCCAAGCCTTTTGCATCTGATTCAGACACCCGAAGTTTTAAACAGCTTCATGCAAGTCAGCCTGATGGCATTGTTGTTCTGGATCGGCCTGCAACTCAGACCGCAACGCATTGTCCAGATCAATCCATCCCTGTGGATGATGGCTGCTTTACAGGTACTAATCAGCACCCTGATTTTCACGCTCATGGCTTGGGTTTTCCTTCAGCAAAACCTACTCGCAAGCATTGTAATTGGACTCGCCGGCAGTTTGTCTGCCATGACTCTGGTGATTCAACATCTCAATCATCAGGAACAGTTCGTCACCAGCTATGGTCAGCAAGCCTATTCCATTCTGCTGGTTCATGCCCTGTTGGCCATTCTGGTGATTGCAGCCATTCCCTTATTTGCCGGGATTCGCTCGACCGAACACGGCGTGGCCTACTTTGCTGCCCTCATCGCGACGTTGAGCGGTCTGTTCCTGTGTAATCGTTACCTGATGCAACCGTTGTATCGCTGGATTGCCAAAAGTGGCAGTCACGAATTACATGCGATTGTGGCGATTGCGGTGACCTTGGCACTGTTGGTACTGATGAATACCCTCGGACTGAATCTATTTCTCGGTGCCTTGTTTGCCGGAATTTTACTGGCAGATTCAGATTTCCGGCCAGCGGTAGAAAGCACGATTCGGCCTTTTCAGGGCCTGTTGATGGGCTTGGCATTTATCAGTCTAGGCATGTCACTGCACTTAGCTGATCTGCTAAATTTTCCCTGGATGATTCTGGGCGGCACCCTCACTTTAATCTTGGGCAAGTTTGCAATCAGTCTAGCATTGGCGCGTTATCATCAAAATAGCTGGCGCAATAGCACCTTGTTAGCAACCAGTCTGGCGCAAGGCAGCGAATTTGCCTTACTGGCACTGGTAATTGCCGTTTCCGACCAGATTATTGCGGCTGATCTGCTCTCTCCCTTGCTGTGGATGGTGAGTTTGTCCTTGCTGCTGACCCCCGCATTTTATTGGTTATTGCACAGTCAGATCTTACCGCGTCTGGATCGCCACAATCATCTGGCAGCGACTATTGAAACTGATATTAATCCTCAAGCCCATACACCAATCCTGCTGATTGGCTTTGGCCGCTTCGGACAGATTATTGCCCGGATTTTACTGCAACAGCAGCATGCATTTAGTGTCATGGATAGCACTGTGCCAGCCACTGGACTTCTGGCACAGTACGACATCCCTTTCTATCAGGCAGATGCGACAGAGCCTGCAGCCTTGATACAGACCGGCATTGCCACAGCGCAACAGGTGATTGTAGCGATTGACGATATTGAAGACTCGATGCTGATCGTGCGGTATCTGCGGCTGAATTATCCTGAAACCTGTTTATGGGTCCGCGCCCGTGATCGACATCATGTGCATTTATTGCAGGATTTGGGCGTGAAACATATCTGGCGTGAAACTTATCTTTCCGCCTTGGAACTCAGTCAAGCCTTATTAACCCAGCTCAATCCTGACCCGGAAGAAAGCCTGCAACAGATTCAAAACTTCCGTGAACAGGATGAAAAGTTGCTCAATAGTCAATATCATCTGGATCCGGATGAACATCCAAATTATGAAAATCAGCGCAGCAGTTTGGCTGAACTGGAGCATCTGTTTACCCAGGATCAACGCCATAAAGTGCAAAAACAGGCTACACCGCAGCAACAGGATACAAACGGCGCAGGAATTGATACGTTAAGAGATGAACTGTCCTAACTTGTGTTTTACAATAATGACACCATTAAAGCAGGGTTATGGAGAATTTTATGTCTGATTTACGCCAACGCTTTTTTATTGAAGATAGCCCTGTTCGTGGTGAAGTGGTGCATCTTGAAGAAGCTTTACAAACCATTTTAGCGCAACGTGACTATGCGCCTGCAGTTAAAATCCTGCTAGGTGAAATGCTTAGTGCCACTGCACTGCTGGCCAGTACATTGAAGATTAAAGGGCGTATCAGCCTGCAAATTCAGGCATCGGGCACATTTAAATGGGCTATGGCTGAATGTAACCATTTGGGTGAAGTTCGCGCTCTGGCTGACTATGAAGAAGATCCGCACTTTCTGGTCGGTGAAGACAGTAGTACAGTGTTGAAATCACTCACCTCTCCGGTTCTATTCATCAATATCGAACCAGAATTTGGTGAGCGTTATCAGGGGATTGTACCCCTTGATAAAGAAAATCTGGCGTGCTGTCTGATGCAGTATTATGACCTGTCTGCACAGATTCCGACGCGTATTGTACTGGCAAGTGACCATCAGCGTGCAGGTGGTTTACTGATTCAGTTATTACCACGTAATAGTGAAGAAGAACAACGCCGGGTAGATGAAGATCTATGGCCACGTCTGACCATGCTCACAGAGACTCTAAAAACTGAAGAGTTAGTCGGTTTGCAAGCCACTGATATTCTGTACCGTTTATATAACGAAGAAGAAGTGCGTCTGCCAGATACGGAAGTGTTGAAGTTTGGTTGTACCTGCTCTAAAGAGCGTTGTGCAGTCGCTTTACAGCAAATCGGAATAGAGTCGATCCGTGAAACGCTGGAATTCCAGAATCCGATCGAGATGGACTGTCAGTTCTGTAATAGCCAATATACTTTTACTGCTGAAGAAGCCTTGGGCCTATTTGGTAAACACCTGAGCTAAGCAGTTCGAATCCTTAAGTTTAAAAGCATTCCCAGGAATGCTTTTTTTATGTTTTAAAATCTAGGTGACTGAGCTCAACAAAGCGTATTCCCCTACAGTAGAAAACCTGTCTACCTCCTGAATCAAACTCTCCTGTAAATCCAATCTAAGAATCCCTTTTAAATTATAAAATTATTCACACTAACAAAACCTGAATATTCATCATTTTCAAAAAATTATGAGAAAGACCGCACAGTTCATACTCTTGATTTAATTATGCTTTTAAAATAAATTAGAGCAATAATTCTAAAATGAATACATCATCAATTTAACAGGTATGTTATGAGAAAATTATTGAATACTCTACTAATGGGGATAAGTTTGGCCGCAGTCTCTAGCCTGGCCTTTGCCTATGAAGATCCGTTATTGGGTAAATGGAAAACCATCGATGATCAATCGGGTTATTCTCGTGCGGATGTGGAAATTCGCAAGAAAGCAGATGGTAGTTATGAAGGGGTAATTGTCGAAACACGCAGCTTGCCTGGCGCAGAAAAAATGGGGATCTGTCATAAATGTCCAGGTCAGCTCAAGAACAAGCCTTTTCTAGGCCTGCCATTTATCTGGGATTTTAAGGCAGATCCGAAAAAGCCGCGTGAATACCATGATGGCAAAGTACTTGATCCGATCAGTGGCAAAGTTTATAAAGGCAAAGCACGCTTAAGTGCTAATGGTAAACGTCTGACCTTGCGTGGTTATGTGGGGGTATCGGTAATTGGTCGCAGTGTTACTTGGGTAAAATATTAATTTCAGAAAGATTTTCAAAGCCCCTATATCAGGGGCTTTTTTCTTTGTCATGATTTGAAACAATAAGGTACAAATAAAAACTGTTTTGGAGCAGGCAAAGTCATAATAATGGATCGAAGACGGTTATTTTTTATCCACTTATGATGATCAATCTTCAGCCTCGTTCAATTTTGCCCTCTGGTCTGCTTTGCAGCCCTGATATGGCGCCCTCTATTCAACACAGGAAAGTGATTGAATACGCTTTGTCGATAACACATAAAATTATAAAAACAACTTCAGCTTTAACCTTCTTTGCCTCGCATGCTGCTGATAGATATCCGGTCAGACCGACTGATCCATCAACTACTGGCACATCCCGACTCTTCACTCATGATCATTTGAGTCATCACTCTGAGTCTGCATGTCCAAGGATTGGAAAGCGTTCTATTTTAGCACCTTCCCTTTATCCGGATTTTGCACACTTGGCTGTTTAAGGAGTAGACCCATGACTACGATTCAGTACCAAGAAAGTTTTTCCCACGGTTATACCCCCTCAGAAATTATGGACGATCGTTCATTTGACTTGATCCACTTTGCAGAAGCCTGTGGACAAAGCCCGGAATGGGTCATGCAGTTAATTGAACATGGAATTTTACCAAATCGTTCTACAACCCCGACCAGCACTTTCCTCGGTGAAGATATCTCGCGTGCACAACGCGCCTATCGCCTGCAACGCGATTTTGATGCCTCATTTAGCGCCGTTGCCATGATGCTGGACCTCATTGATGAAGTGCAGGAGTTACGCCGCGAGGTCAAACATTTGCACTTCAAGTAAATCCTTTTCATGTTCTGTCGATCTGCATTTTTCAGTGCAGATCAGAACATATTTATATTTAATTTTATGATTAGAGTATAAGAATCCCTATGAAAACCAAAGATTGCAATAAGAAAATCAAATACATGTTTCCCGAATACCGCGACTTGATTGTGCAACTTCGCGAGGAAAATCCCTATTTTGCCAAGTTATTCGAGGAACATAACGAGTTGGACAAAGAAATTAGCCAGCTTGAACTTGATCCAGTCAATCATATCAACAATGATATTGAGGCGATCAAGCGTAAAAAACTGAAATTAAAAGATGAAATTTACCGTCTATTAAAAAGCTCTGAAGCGGATCCCTTGACCTGAGATCAACTGGACACCACTTTTAGACATATGCTGAAGCATAAAAAAGCCCTGAACCAGCCAAAGTAAATACTTTGACCAAGCTCAGGGCTTTTTTATTGTTATTCACATGAGTTTTCCCATGTGAATAGTTTAAGAATTAAACTTGTTCGATGTCTTTCATCGTCAATTTGATACGACCACGGTTATCAACATCCGCAACCTGTACTTTCACTTCCTGACCTTCTTTCAATACATCTGCCACGTTCGCAATGCGTTCGTTTGAGATTTGAGAGATGTGAAGCAAGCCATCAGTACCTGGAAGAATATTTACGAATGCACCGAATTCAACGATACGGATCACTTTACCTACGTAGATTGTACCTGGCTCGATTTCAGCAGTCAGTGCCTGAATCTTAGCAACTGCAGCTTGCGCAGCCGCTTTAGTTTCACCAAATACGCGAACTGTACCGTTATCTTCGATATCGATCGCCGCTTTAGTTTCTTCAGTAATCGCACGAATGGTCGCGCCGCCTTTACCGATCACATCACGGATTTTATCCGGGTTGATGTTGATCACCTGGAATGTCGGTGCGTGCATCGAAATTTCAGGACGCGCACGTGAAATCACCTGGTTCATCTCATTCAAGATGTGCATACGACCCGCATAAGCCTGGTTCAATGCAGATTCCATGATCTCTTCAGTGATGCCTTCGATCTTGATGTCCATTTGTAGCGCAGTAATACCATTTGCAGAACCAGCTACTTTAAAGTCCATGTCGCCCAAGTGATCTTCATCACCCAAGATGTCAGAAAGAACTGCGAAACGCTCGCCTTCTTTCACTAGACCCATCGCAATACCTGCAACTGGTGCTTTAAGTGGAACACCAGCATCCATCAATGATAATGAAGCACCACATACAGACGCCATTGAAGATGAACCGTTAGATTCAGTGATGTCAGATACGATACGGATCACGTATGGGAAGCGGTCAGCCGCAGGAAGTACAGCTTGAACACCACGACGTGCCAGACGACCGTGACCGATTTCACGACGCTTAGGACCAGATTCACGACCCGTTTCACCTACAGAGTATGCAGGGAAGTTGTAGTGCAACATGAAGTTGTCAGTTTTGGTACCTGCAAGAGTATCAACCATCAACGCATCACGTGTATTACCCAAAGTCGTTGTGACCAAGGCTTGAGTTTCACCACGTGTGAACAATGCAGAACCATGAGCACGATCTAGAACGCCTACTTGTACGTCGATTGCACGAACAGTTTTGGTATCACGACCATCAATACGTGGCTTACCAGACAGGATGTTGTCACGTACGGTACGGTATTTAAGGTCTTCGAACAGCTCATTTACTTCTTCTGCAATGCCAGTTTCGTCATTTTCAGGAACGAACTGTGCAACTGCTTCTGCATAAAGCGCGTCAAGTGCCGCATAACGGTCTTGTTTCACTGCAATCGTGTAAGCTTCAGAGATTTTCGCTTCGAATGCTTCTTTCAATTTACCAAGAAGTTCTTCGTTTTTAACTGGAGCAACCCAAGTTGACTCAACCGCGCCTGCAGCTGCAGCAAATTCTTTGATCGCCTGGATCGCAATTTGCATTTCGTCATGACCGAACAATACAGCGCCCAGCATTTGGTCTTCTGAAAGTTCTTTCGCTTCAGATTCAACCATCAATACTGCAGTTTCAGTACCCGCAACAACAAGATCAAGATCAGACTCTTTAAGTTGTTCAAGGTTTGGGTTCAGGATGTATTCACCGTTGATTAAACCAACGCGCGCGCCACCAATCGGACCACGGAAAGGTGTACCAGCAATAGACAATGCAGCTGAAGTACCCAACATTGCAGCAATGTCAGCATCCATTGTCTTATCAGAAGAAATAACAGTGGCTGTTACTTGAATTTCGTTGAAGTAACCTTCTGGGAACAACGGACGAATTGGACGGTCAATCAGACGTGAAATCAAAGTTTCAGCTTCAGACTGACGGCCTTCACGCTTGCCATAACCACCCGGGATACGACCAGCAGCATATTGCTTTTCTTGGTAGTTAACAGTCAATGGGAAGAAATCTTGACCTGCTTTTGCTTTAGGCTGTGCCACAACAGCAACAAGTACTTGTACGCCGCCCATTGTAATTACAACAGTGTTTGCCTGACGGGCAACACGACCTGTTTCCAGGATAACGTTGTGCTGACCGAATTGGAATTCTTTACGAATAATATTAAACATTGACATGTTTTATTTTTTCCTAGTTCTTGTGAACAATTATTCTAGTGGAGACCCCTAAGGTTTGGCATTCATGACCATATGGACGAGTAAATGACAAAGCTTAGAAGCCGACCTCACCAGATTAAATACTATTTTTAAACACAAAGAAGGAGCGAAACATTCGCTCCTTCCACTAACTTAGCGCAAAGCTAAGCCGACTTTAGTTTTCAGTAATACAGCACAAAGCATGCAATACACCCGAAAATAAAGTTTAAATCGAATTAACGACGTAAACCTAAAGCACCGATCAATGCTACATAACGACCGTGGTCTTTACCGTTAAGGTAGTCAAGTAGCTTACGACGTTGGTTAACCATACGGATTAGACCGCGACGGCTATGGTGGTCGTGTTTATGCTCTTTAAAGTGACCTTGTAAATCATTGATTTGAGCAGTTAAAAGAGCTACTTGAACTTCTGGTGAACCAGTGTCGTTTTCAGCGCGAGCGAATTTAGCCATGATCTCTGCGCGATCTGCGTTAGTTAAAGCCATTCGATTTCTCCGAGATGCTTGTATATTTTGATAAAAATCAAAGTGATGAGAATTCAAAACCTTGACTGCCGTGCATCACTACAGCAAGTTGCATATTTTAAGGGAAAACGCATCAAATTGCAAAAATAGATCCAGATTTTTGCATGGTTTTGGTTGCTCATTGATGCAGTTCAGATCCGATGACTCTTGTTCCTTAAAGATTCAGGTTTTGCATTATTTTAATGAAATAAATCCAGAATAAATTAAATATAGAAACTCCTTTGAAAAGCCCGCAAACCCTTTAGCTCGCTTGAATCTTCAGCTACTCCCCATAGAAAATGGATAAAAAAAAGCCCGAGTAAACTCGGGCTTTTTGGCGCTGTAGTTCTTTCTCTTATCATTATTATTTATTGTATTATTATGGCGTTTTACGCTTATTATTATTTTCAAACATCCTGTTGAAAAATCATCTTCCTTGTGTGGTAGATTTTGCCATATTCCCACCAGACAACTAGAGGTATTTGCCTCATTTTGCTGTAAGCCATTTCGTACATCACAAGGTGAAAATTTGCATAATGTTACACAGCTCCTGTTTTATTTAACGCTATTTACTTAAGTTTACTGGCTAGAGCTGAAAATTTTTGCTAAGAAATTAAGGTAAAAATCCAGCAAGCTTCCTATAAAAAAATCAGGATATAAAAAAGCCTTGTAGTCTCTCCCAAAACTACAAGGCTTAGCGGCTGTAAGTTTCCTCTTTCACTTACTTCACTGTAAGTTCGCTGTCTACCGACATTATTATTATCATTATGCGATTATGCTCAACTTTCCGTGTTGAGTTATTTTGTAGAACCAATCTTCTCAAAAACCGAGCAAAAGCTCTATGCGTCAATTTCCTGAATCCTTGTAAGCTTTTACCTACAAGATTTGATTATTTTTGCCAATTAAATTACTAGATTGTTCAATGATTTTTTGGCTCAAACCACTTTTCCGGGTAGTTTTAACACAAAGTGCTTGTGTAAAAGCATCATAATCTACCAATAAACTGACCACTTTTTTGGCTCGAGTAATTGCAGTATAAATCAACTCTTTGCTCAATAAATTTTTTGCATATTGATCCAGCACCACTGCCGTATGGGAAAATTCTGAACCTTGAGATTTATGAATGGTCAGCGCAAAAGCGGTTTCAATACTTTTAGGTAAACGGGTGGCTAATACCCATTTTTCCAGACTCGGGAAATACACTTCAAACTGACGTTGACCAGATTGCTCACGTAAAAAACAGATACCAATATCACCATTGGACAGGCCCAACTGATAGTCGTTATAGCTCATCATGACGGGTCGTCCGACATACCAGTCGCCCTGTTTCAACTGACCTTGGGCTGCTAAAAAACGTTGTTCAATCTGTAGATTGATCTTGAGCAGCCCCAGATCACCAGAACGGATTGCCGTTAAAATACGGTAATCATCAAAAGTTTTGACCACCTGTTGCACATAGTGTTCAAAATCAGCTGAGTTTCGTTCTGTTTTTATGGCCTGTACATAAGCCTGATAACCATACATCAGCTGGTCATAATACTGATTCAAATTATGCGCGGTCTGTTCGGCACCAGCGAGCAGGTATTGTAACTGCAACTGGTCGATCTTCACCTGATCCAAATCGATCGCCTGTAACTCACTGGCTGCCACAATCTGCTGCTCAAATTTCTGCAAGACGTGAGAAGGCTGATGATTCTGCTGGATAAACTCCGCCATTGCGCCAATCCTGGCTCCAGGCGCAAAACGCCGCGTGGTGATTAAATTGACCCGGTTATCTTCCAGAGTCGCTACTTGCTGTAAATCTGCCAATACCGTTCCCACATCCACAGAGGCCAGCTGATCTGCATCACCGAGTAAAATCAGCCGTGCATGAGACGGTACGGAGGCCAGTAACATCTGTGACAGGTTTAAATCCAGCATCGAGGCTTCGTCGACCACGATCACATCATAAGGCAGAGGCTGCTTGGCATGAAAGCGTGGCTGTCCGCGAGTGCCCAGACCCAATAAGCGATGCAGGGTGACCGGTTGTAACTGTTTTAATTGTTCTAGCTCAAACTGTTGTAACGCTTCACTGTGCAAGGCTTTTTGCAGTGCTTCTTTCATGCGCTGTGCGGCCTTTCCGGTAGGTGCTGCCATGGCAATCCGGATATTTGGCAAGGCTTCATGCAGGACCGCAATCATATGCGCCAAGGTATAGGTTTTACCGGTACCCGGACCGCCGCTAATAATATTCAGCGCCTGCCGCGCAACCATTTCCAGTGCCAATTTTTGCTGTGGATCTGACAATAAATTGCGATCACGTTCGGATAAATCAATAGCGGCAACCGGTTGGGCTTTAATCCGAGCAATATGTGAGGCTACTGCCTGTTCCAGTTGCCAATAGCGGTACAGATATAAATGCTGATCTGCACAAATAAATGGTGCAATTCCTGTACTTTGCTGACGGCGATCTAGAACCAGATTATGTAATAGGGCAACCTGCTGAGGATCAACTTCGATACAGCTATCCCCTGCCTGTATCGCCTCAAGCAGTTGCTGAATCAAGAATTTTGCTGCCGGATCAAATGTAGCCGTACTAAACGGCGGCTGACACAGATAGTCAATCCAGGCCATTAAATTGGAGTCTTGCTGCGACACGTGATTCTGCTCATTTTCCACACAGTTATCCTCAAAGTTATCCACAGGATAATTTTCTGTTTAATCTCTATATATTTTATAAAACTGCAAAATCATGCTGATTTTTTCTGCTCAAAATAGCCCAGTATTTGATCCAGTTTTTCTATGAATTCCAGGCTCGGTTGCCAATGATAAGCCCCTTGCTGGACCTGTCCATTCATCCCGCGCAAATACAAATAGGTTGCGCCGCCCAGATGCTGTGTGATCGAATAACCCTGCATATTGGCACTCAGATAACGATGCAGCGCCACCAGATACAAAGCGGCCTGCAACCAGTAACTGGACTGGCTCATATTCTGCTGAATCGCCTCAGCACTATAGTGCTGCTGATCAGGGCCGAGGAAGTTACTTTTATAATCGGCAATATGGTAGCGCTGGCCATCGAAATACACCAGATCGATGGAACCGGTCAGGTATCGCGCCGATTTGGCCTCATTAAAATCGCTCATGACTATGTCATGTCCGAGAAAAAGCTGATGGATTTGCCGAATCTGCAAAGGGGCATCGGTCAAGGACAGATAAAAAGGAAATTCTGACAGATACTGTTTAGCCTCCAGCTGCGCCAAAGCAAAATCTACCTGAATCAGAGTGGCCAGAATGTCATGTACCCAGTCATGCATCAGGTTCAGCAAAATATCTTCTGTAATCTCGTCCAACAAGCCATCAAAAGCAGTCTGGAAAATACTGTCCACATTCAGCGATTCAGTGCTTGCAGAGCGTGTGAGCTGGGCCACTTCCTGTTCAAAAAACTGGATAAAGGAGTCATCCTCCAGCCCATCGAAATACACCTGAAACTGACCTAAAAATTCCAGCAGACCGGAACGATCGAGCTGTTGTGCCGAGTGAAACAGCTGCTGCCATTGCTGGCGATAAGCTTTGCTTTGGTCATGCAGGCGAATTCCGGTCAATAACTTATAGTTCAGGCTGGACAATACGCGCTGCATACTATGACGCAATTCCTCGGCTTTGAAATCTGCCTGAGCTGTGGCCTGAAACAGGGTTCGCAGATTCACTACAGCGGCCTGATAATGCAGGGAAAAAGCCTGTTCTAGTACACTACGTATATGAAAAGCCTGTTCAAATTTTTCTTTCAGTTCCTGCCAGATTTGTGGTGCGGTATTTTTAAAACGGCGCCGGATTTCCAGATTCCAGTAACTGCTGTCCTGAAAATCGATATGTTCAAAAATGCTGTGCAAGAATGTTCCGGCTACGGTGCCTTTAGGAAAATTCAGCCTAATCCAGTCTAGGGGCACGGCTGCTGGCTGTTCTTCCAGACTGGTAAAATGAATTTCATCAGCGGCGCTATCGGGCTGTTCAGAAGCCGTGACCAGATCGTCCTGCAAGATATGTCTATGTAGCTGATGCTGTGACAAAGCCGTAAAACTGGTTTTGGTTCGCGGATAAAACTGCCGCTCTGGCAAAGGTTGCGCCCGCATGTCGATCTGATGATGGTTCGACTGCTCGACTAGGCGCGGTGGTTCCTGAGACAGAGGCTGCTCGACCAGACTTAAAGCATGTTGAAACAGTTGATCTCCCTGACCACGCCAGAAGGCCAGCCCGGAATCGGACTGTGCGTTCTGGTCCTGCAGCATGGCATATACCCGGTGACTGGCACGGGTCAGCGCCACATACCAGAGCCGGTGGTCTTCGGCAGCATTACGCGCTGCATTCTGCAGAATCGCCTGCTCATGTAAATTCTTGTGATTGACTGCAATCACCCGGGATTGTTCCAGAATGTTGTCCTGTTCAGGCGCAGACAGGGAAAAATTCAGGTTGCCTTTATTCACATCAAAAGCAGCATCTGCTCCCAATAAAAACACCACTTTAAATTCCAGCCCTTTAGAGGCATGAATGGTCATCAGCTGCACCCCATGACCCCCGGACAGCTTGCGTTCTTTTTCGCTGTCCTTGCCTGAAGGTGACTGAAGCTGGCGCAAATACCAGTGATAGAGTTTTTGCGCCCCCTGATAATATTCACTCTGCTGGCTCAGCATCTCAGTCAGATGGCGCAGATTGACCACCACCCGCTCATTGTCCAGGCTTTGACTGGCCACCAGATTGGTCCAGACCTGAAACAGATTCAGTGCATAATTCCATGCGCTCAAAAAGCCTTTCTCAAACCACATTTCCCGAATTACATCCAGATCCGCAATATAGCGACTGAGGCCTTCACTCTGCTCCTGTAATTCGATCAGTTTTTTCAGATTGAAGCCCAATAGACGAGTCAGCAAGGCGCGTTTGACCTTGGCTTCATTGAAAGGATCCATGATCGCCGTCAATACTGCCGCAACATCCTGAGCGATTGGACTGGCAAACACGCTCTGTTTGGACTCTTTATAGCAGGGAATGCCCATACGCTGCAGACGCTGCTTCACCTGTTCCAGAGCAAAATGCCCAAATCCCAACACGGCAATATCATCTGCGCTCAGGCTTTGCTGATGCTCTTGCTGCTGAAAGTACAGTTGCTGCTGGGCAGACTGATTCAGCAATGCACGGATTTTCCAAGCCACCTGATCTGCTTCTACATCCGATTCACCCAGCTGAATCCAGCGTAATGGCTGCGGGTTACATCCCCCACTATCGATGAGATCCGGATGCGGACGACTGCCCGCCTGAATCAGGGTATACTGCACCTGTTCGCCAAAATCCATTTGCCGCTGGAACAGCGCATCAACCACTTCTACGAGTGGTTTGACTGAACGATGGTTCTGCATCAGGGTATATTCACGACCCTGCTTGTGACGTACGTCAGCGTGTGCCTTGTTATACGTCAGCATGTCGCCGCCACGGAAACCGTAAATTGCCTGTTTCGGATCACCGACCATAATCATGCAGCCGGACTGCACCCGGTTGGCATCACGCCAGATCTTGGCCAGCAAATCATCCTGATCCTGATTGGTGTCCTGAAATTCATCGACCAGAATCAGCGGATAACGTGCCTGTACAAACTGGGCAAAACGCTGTCCCTGCTGGCCTTGCAATGCTTCCGCCAATGTACGAATTTGCTGGGAAAAAGTGGTTTCACCCTGCTGCTGCAAGGTTTGTGGCAAACGGGTCTGCACACTTTGAATAATATGAAATTCCAGATAGGTCGTAAGCTGTTGCAGCTGCTCATCCAGATACTGTTTGACCTCACACAGCGCATCAATTGCCACGATCAGACTATGTTGCAAAATCAGCTGATGCTCTGCATCCGGACAGCTTTTGTTAAAGACCTGAGTGGTCGGCTGGAAATCGGTTTTCTTGCGGCGCAAATGGCACAGATTCAGTAAAATCGGCTGCAATTCAGCATCAAAGAAACTCATGCCACCCTGATTTTTCAGGGCTGCGCTCCAGGTCATAAAGTTTTCACAAATTTCGGTTAACTTGGTCAAAAAACTCTTGTGAAAATACTTCGGACTTTCCTGACAATAACGCCGCATCACGGCAAGATCATGCTCCTGAATATTTAATAATTGGCTAATACAGGCTTCCAATTTGTTCAGGTCACATTCAGCCGGTTCGATCTTGCGAAAATGCTGCTTACTGAAATTCAGGGCATCACGCACCAGCCCGGTATAATGCTCCACCGGTTTCAGCAGATTCTGGACATACAGATGATTGACCATATATTGCGGCTGTTGCTGAATCCAGTCACGCAGCACATCATGAATCAGCTGCTGGATATACAGATCCTGATCTTCGGTCAGTTCTGCACGTTCAATCTTGCCACTTTCAAATGCAAATTCACGTAACAGTTTCTGGCTAAAGCTGTCCAGGGTGCCAACAAACAGTTCATCCAGCTGGTTCAGCACCAGACGTAAACGGCGACGGGCATAATCCAGCCGTGAACCATAATCTTTCAGTACCTGCTGAAATAAAGGATCGGTTTCATTCTGGATTTTTGCTGTGATTTCAACTGAATTGAGCTGCTGATGACGCTGGATATAAGCCAGCGTTTCCTCGACGCGAAGCCGTACCCGGTTTTTCAGTTCAGCCGTGGCCTTACGGGTAAATGTCGTCGCAATCACCTGATGCGGATAATACTGGTCCAGAAAAATCCGCACCATCAGACTGGATAGCGTATAGGTCTTGCCGGTGCCTGCCGAGGCTTCAATCCAGTGTAGGCCCCGAAACTTCATGTCTTGAATCGGATTAGTGGAAATGGCTTTTTGCATCTGCTGCTTTAAGAAAGTCATACGGCTATTTCACCCACTCCAGATGTTGATGAATCGGCGCATACAGGCCATGAGCAAAATCATGGCAGCAATTTTGCAAGGCCAGATCCGGATCCTGATCTTGCAAAATAAATTGCCAATCCTGATGCAGCAGACTGGATTCATCCGAAGCCAAAGGTTTGGCACTCTCATAGCTGTTGTTCCAGGCCTTTAGCAATTCGGGCATTTCCACAATAGTCATTTTGCCATGTTCATTCTCGGCCCACTGCCATTCTTTTTTCATCAGTAATTCTGCCGGCAAGACCAGCGGCTGCTGTTGACCAATTTTCCATGCCTTTAACCAGAGCTGCAAATACTCATGTGCCTTGCTCGAACTCAAGCCAGAAAACTTCAGGGTTTTATTACTGAAAATGACAATGCGCTCCAGTTCTGGAGAGCGTGCATCATCATTTAAGTAAGCCAGCCACAGCAGATACTCCAGCCAGATCTGGGCACGGCGTTTTTCCGAGGCCGAAGAGGATTGCATACTCAGCCAGTAGCTGCTGTTTGGAACCTGAGGCACGTTAATATGAATGATCAGTTCAGGACTGAACTGCCAGGATTGCTGGGTAACTGGCGTCAGTTCTTTACCCAACTGCAGCAAACGTTCTTGCAATAACTGCTGTTCCTGCTGGCTGCCCAGCCAGGTGGCTTGCTGAGTTTTGCCCACCGGCAAAAGGTCCAGCATCAGGTTCGGCTCAATCTCCTGCTCTTGTTGTAACAGGAAATCCCGTACCTGATACTGTTCCAGCTTGTTCAATAATAAGGGTTCCCGGGAACTCGGCAAATCGGCATAGCGAATCGTGGAAACTCCGACACTTTTCAGAAACAGACGTGCCGGGAAAATCATATCGCGGATCCATTCATCGCCTTTGAGTACCCGGATTTCTTTTTGTTCTAGTGCCGGATAATGTGCATTGATCCAGCTGCTGCGTTTGCCTTCGGCACTGCGGATATACTCTGCTACCGCAAACCACTGATCCTGATAACGTGGTGTCTGCATATCTGCGAATCCGGCCGGATCAAAAGGCTGCAAGGGATGCACATGATAAAGCTGCCGAATATGTTGAGCGACTGACAGACCATGAATATCCACCATCGGATCGATTTCGGCATCCGGCTGTTCAGACTGGCAGATCAGCGCGATATGCTGAACCAGTTCCTGCAAGGCAGTGGATGGATCGCGAGCCTCACCATCCTCCAGATCAAAGCCATTATAGAACAGCCATAGATTTTCCTGTGCCAGCAGCAAGGCATCCAGAAAAGCGCCCTGCTCGTCATCCAGACGGGAACGGTCACCGAGTTGCGGCTTCAGGCTGCGCATCAGGTCAAACGGAACCTGTTGATTACGGCTCGGAAATTTACCGCTATCCAGATTCAGCATCACCACCAGTTTATAAGGCAATGGCCGGATCTGGCCAATCTGGCTAAAGGTAATCTGCCCGGTCGGTTCGGCCTGATCCAGCTGCATCTCCAAGGTATTCTGAATTTCTTCCAGCACATAAGGCAGAGGCAAACTCAGTGCCACCAGTTCCTGACTGGCATGTGGATCATCCTGATCATGATAATCGGCCAGGGTCAGCATCCGCATTTGCTTGTCGATAATTTCGGCAACGGTTTTGAGCGATTCTACTCCAGCGTCACGAAATTCATTCAGATCGGCGCGCAGATATTCCAGCCAGGTTTTGACTGGCGTGCATTGTCCAGTTTCATGTAAAGTCAGCCAGTCACGGCGCTGTACCAGATCTTGATAAATCCGGATCAGGGTGGATATCAAGGGAAAATCACTGGTCAGAACCTTGGCATAACTCAAGGTGTCCTGAAACAGGGTATGTTCAGGAATCGCCAGACCCAACGCCAGACGGTCCAGGGCGAATTTAAAGCTAAACCGGTAATCCTCATCGCCTGCGCTGAGGCTTTGCTGTAAATGCTGCTGATCCAGTCCACGCTTGAAGCCAGCATCTGTCAGCAACTGCAACATCCGTTCTACCTGACTATAGTCCAGACCATAATACTGCTGGGTGGCATTCAGGCTGAGCCAGTCGGCAAAGTCCTCAATACTGAAACGGCGACGTACCCACTGAATCCGGCCCAGTACCGCGCGCCAGGCATTACTGACATCCAAACGCGATACTCCGGCAATCTGGATCGGTAAATACAGGTTATCTTTCTGCAGGCGTTTGCTACCAGTCTCGCGCTCACGCGGTGGCGGGGCAAAGACACTGCGAATTGCCGGTTCGAGTTCTTTCAGACTTGGCGTCAGCACCAGAATATCACTAGGCTGACGCGGCACGTCATTCGTATCTTGAGCCAGCCAGTGAATCAGCTGTTCTTTAAGGACTTCCAGCTGACGTAATGAAGAATGACAGACATGAATCTGTACCGAATCATCGTCAGGGCTTAAAGCATATTGATGCTGTTCAGGCTCGAGCAAATACAGGATATCTGACTGGATTTTGGCCAGCAGCCTGTCCTGATATTCATCGACAAAGACATCGGCCCAGAGACCCTCTTCCCCCGAAGACAGTTTAGAGAGTAGAGAAAAATGATCCCGTGCCTGCTTGCCGAATCGGGTCAGAAGCGGATGCCGCGATTCCCGGTCTTCGGCATTAAAGTTCAGCTGCTTGATCCTGAAGTCTTTTATTTCCGCATCATTCGGTTTACGTTGACGGGTTTTTTCAAAACGCTGAATAAAGCGCTCTTCCCGCTGCAAATCAAATCTGGCTTTCCAGTCAGGATCGACACTGTCCGCCCAGTATTCCTGCGAAGGGTTGAAGTGAAAAATATAGATATCAATGTACTGGCCCAGACGGCGTAAAAAATCCAGCTGGCTCGGTGGCAATTCTAACAGGCTAAACACCACAATCTGTGCCGGCAGTCGTTTCAGAGCTTGGGCCCGGGTCTCTGCATTTTCCAGCCGATCCCAATACAGGCGTTCAATCTCCAGGATTTTGGCATAGTCATCCTGAAATACATGCTGCCACAACCAGCGTTGCCAGGCTTCCAGTTCACGCGCCTGAATCTTGACAAAATCCGCCACCTGCATCTCATGGCCATTTTCATCTTTGGGGCTATAGATCATCTGTTCGATATCAAGCGCAATATCCTGTCCCCAGGCCTCGAGCCAGTTACTCGGACAACTGCAGTTGTTTGGAGGACAGTTACGCGCGCAATAACCGCGATAATCCATATAATGACTGAACAAACGTGACACCTGCTCCGCCACCCAGTATAGCATGCTCTGTTTTTTCAGCTGTTTTTCTGTGCCCTGTTCCAGCCGGTCGGCACTGTCATAAATCCGCTTCACAATGGAATACAGTGGATGATCGACATCTAAAGGAATCTGTTCAGGCAGAATGCATTTTCGCAGCGCCTGAAACACGCGCCATTTGATGATAATGCGCGGAATATTGGCTTCACGGACCTGCTCTACTTCTTTGGGAGCATTCAATACCCACTGATAAGAGGTCCATTGAAAGGCGCGAATCCGGTGATGAAACTGGGTATTGGCGCTAATGCCTTTTTTCTCGGCAATTTTCTGGGTCAGCCAAGTTTCTACAGCCGGAGATGGCACAATAAAATGCCGGGTTTGTAACACCTCAAATGGATTCCGGGCAGTCTGGTTGACAATACGCAGCATACTATCCAAAAGCACATCAATACGTTGACTCTGAATAACATGGATGGCCATTGGTTCCCCTGAACTGCTGAATGTGGTTCTTACTACAAAACGATAAAGATTATTTACTATACATCCCGAACGCGCTATGACACTTTAAAACCACACTTCAGTCGAAAAATTTCTTTGAAAAAAGCATCTTAAAGATGCTTGAATAGAAAAAACAACATAGAGCTTAGGTAGTGCCCATGAAATTAGATAAAATTCCTGAACGTCTCGATCCGAGCCTAGATTTAGAACAAATCCGCGCCGAGTGCCTGGAACTCACCAAAAAACGCGCCTATTATTCTGCCGGTGCTGCGGTTATTCCAGTGCCGTTTATGGACGTGGTCATTGATATCGGTATCTTGTCGCAATTGATTCCCGAGATCAATGCCCGCTTCGGCCTGGCGCCTGACCAGATCAGTGTCTATGATCCAAAAACCCGTCAGGTGCACTGGAATGAGTTGCGTAAACGCGGCGTAGAATTTTCTGGTCTGGTGGTCGCACGTACGGCAGTTAAAAAATCTTTGAACAATGTTGCAGCGAAAGTGATCACAAAGCAAGTCACAAAATTCATTCCGCTGGGCGGCCAACTGGTGGCGGCAAGTCTGGGCTATTTTGTCATGAAAAAGATTGCTGAAGCACATGTAGAGGAATGCTACCGTGCAGCTAAAAATATCCAGCAAAAACAGGTGGCGCAAGGTTAAAATCCGGGTGAGCTGAATTTTTGCAGCCCTCTAGATACTCTTACTTCAGGCAGATTATTCTGCCTGAAGCTGTTTTAAAATAGCCTTTAATACTTCGACCCGTGCGGTATGTTTATCATCAGACGCGATAATGTGCCAAGGCGCTTCCTCAGTCGAAGTATGTTCAAACATATCGGCTGCCGCTTTCAGATAATCGTCCCAGCGCTCCCGGTTACGCCAGTCTTCTTCAGTAATTTTAAAACGCTTATGCGGTGTATCTTCACGCGCCTTGAACCGTGCTGCCTGTTCCTCTTTAGAAATGGCCAGCCAGATTTTCACAATCACCGTTTGATGCTTGACCAGGCTCTGTTCAAAACGGTTAATTTCCGCATAAGCTCGCTGCCATGCGGCCGGACTGACCAATCCTTCTACCCGTTCTACCAATACCCGACCATACCAGGAACGGTCAAAAATGCAGATATCATCATCGGTTTGCAGCTTGGTCCAGAAGCGCCATAAATAGGGACGGCTCAGCTCAAATCTTTCTGGTGCAGCAATGGTATGAATTTCATATTCACGTGGATCCAGTTTTTTGACAATTCGCTTGATCGCGCCGCCCTTGCCGGCAGCATCCATGCCTTCGAACAGAATCACCACATTACGCGAATCGGAACGCATGGCTTTGGCGACCTTCGCGGTTAATTTTTTTAGTTCCGGTTTGTAATCTTCTGGCTGGGCTTGAGTCTTGGAAGGATGTTTTAACTGCTCGGGAATCTTGGCCTGCTTCCATCTTCCCTTGGCTCTGGCGGGATGATCCGGACAATGTTTCAAGGCACTCAGGATATACTGGGCAAATTGCTGGTCGCGCTGCTGCTCATCTTCGCCATCAATAATGAACCAGTCCTCGGTAAAGCGCTGACGCAGGCGCTGCAAGGTGTCATATTCTTTGCGATTGCGCCAGTCCAGACCATGCAGTTGATGCCAGTGAGTTTCACTCGGATCCATGGCATCCAGACGTTTTTGCAAGACTTTCCAGGACAGGTCAAACCAGACCTTGATCACATCGACATGGTTATTTTTCAGGTCCTGTTCAAAGGCCTGCATCTCTTGCAGATATTCATCAAACTGTGCATCACTCAGCGGGCTTTCAGCTTGCATGGCACTGCCGAGCAGATCGCTATACCAGTTACCAAACAGCACCATGATCTGGCCTTCGGCAGGAATAAAACGTGCATAAGGTTGCCACAAGGTCTGCTTCGGGCCGGCTAGCTGAGGCTTATCGGCTTTCACACGCAAATAGCGCGGATCGACCCATTCACGTAACTGTTTAACCGCTTCACCCTTGCCGGCCAGTTCAATGCCATTCACCAGAATCACCAGACTTTTGGCATTTTTCTGGCCCCGGGTCTTTTTTAAATTATATTGGGCATCAATCAGCTCGACAGACAGCTGATCTTCATCCATTAACTGAAATTGTGGTTGTTCCATACGCATCTTCAACCCTGATCTTTTATGATGTTTGCAGTATAGCGAGGAGTTTCAGCGCAAAAATAGCTCTGGCAACGTTTTTCACACGATTAAATTGGCTATTTAAACAACAGATTGACATACAAATGCCCGATCTCTGTTCAATTTGTCATAGCAGGATTGTCCGGCAGCCTCTAAGATTCTTGCATCCTCCAATGATAATTGAAGCCTCATGTCCAAACTTGCCGTACTCGATGATCTGTTAGCGCATTATTATCAACTGGCTTATCACACCCGGCCTGACATTTTAAGCCGTTTACAGGATGTGCAGGCCTGGCAGAAAGTCCGCATGCAGCGCACCCATCGCGCCCATTTTGCTGAAAAACAAAACCTGTTGATGTCCGAGTATTTCCTGAACCGTCTCTACGGCGGCGCTGACTTTGATGCGCTGGCAGAACAGATTGCCCGGCTGATGAAATATGCACATAAAGCAGAAAAAGTTATTCCGGAAAATGCCATTAAAACCGGCACCTCAGGCGTAGAGCTGGCTATTCTGGCGGTACAACTGGATGAACAGGTCGCGATTCAGTTATTACAGGATTATCATCCACATGAACCGCTAACTGACGAGATGATGCGCCTGACCTATTTGAAGCTGGATCAGGGTGAAGCACGCCTGAAACAGTTGGCTCTGCTGGATCAGCTCGGTATGAGTCTGGATAAATACATGCGTTCATTTGTGGTCTATACCGCCTTTAAAATGTGTAAGGGCGCGGCGAATAAATATAACTTTCAGGTAATGTATGAATTTATGCAGGATGGTTTTCTGGCCATGAAGCCACTCAAATCGGCAGAAAAATTTGTACGCACGTTCACTGCCACCGAACGCCAGATTATCGAGAAAGTACATTCTGGCGATCCGCTACCATTTCAGTAAATACCCGATGAGTATTTCTGCCAAGCGTGAATTTTTCTGTATATTATTCATAACAATTGCATCATGATTGCTGAATAAGCCTTTAGAATCTGTCATGATGCAGACAATGCAAGATTAACCCGATTGATATGTTAGGAGTGACTCCAATGTCGAATGAAAATACAACGCCTACCCCTACCCCCGAGTCGGCACAACAGACAGACAAAGTGAGCCCATTCTTAACTGAACCCCTTCCACAAGGGACCCCGCAAGGTCAGCAAAAATCCTTAGAACAACGTCTGACTGATACGCCTGTGACAGGTACTGTGCCTAAATATAATCTGCCGCGTGGTGCCAATACCGGTAACGTCGGCTCAACTACGCACTTCGGCTATCAAACTGTCAACAGCGAAGAAAAAGCCCAGAAAGTCGCAGAAGTGTTTCACTCGGTGGCGAGCAAATACGACATCATGAATGATCTGATGTCTTTTGGTATTCATCGCCTGTGGAAGCGTTTTGCAATCAATATGTCAGGTGTACGCCGTGGCCAGCATGTGCTGGATATCGCGGGTGGTACTGGCGACTTGGCTAAAGTCTTTAGCCGCGAAGTGGGCCCGACGGGTCATGTGGTACTGTCTGATATTAACGAATCCATGCTGAATGTCGGTCGTGACCGTCTGATTGATGCGGGCTGTACCAATGTCGATTTCGTTCTGGCCAATGCCGAAACCTTAGAACCATTTGCAGACAACAGCTTCGATCTTTTAACGATTTCTTTCGGTCTGCGTAACGTGACTGATAAAGATGCGGCACTTGCTGCGATGTATCGTGTCCTTAAGCCAGGTGGCCGTTTACTGGTGCTGGAATTCTCTAAACCGGTGTTCGAGCCATTCTCTAAGCTGTATGATCTTTATTCGTTCACGGCATTGCCAATCATGGGTAAAATCATTGCCAATGATGCAGAAAGCTATAAATACCTAGCTGAATCGATCCGTATGCATCCGGACCAGCGCACCCTAAAAGGCATGATGGAAAATGCCGGCTTCCAGAATTGTGACTATCACAACCTGACTGGTGGGATTGTTGCGGTTCACCGCGGTTTCAAACTTTAAGGTTCCTTGCCTATGTGGTCAATTTTGGTACTCGGTGCTGTTGAACGCGTGATTCATCATGTGATTGATCTGGATGCCATTACCCGCATCCAGCTGAATGCCCTGTCCGGCAAAATGCTGCGGGTGGTGATCGCCTCGCCGCAGCTTTCGGTTGATGTGTTTTTTGATGAAGGCAAAGTTCGTCTGGAACCAACGGCAACCGGTCATACCGAAACACCTTCGGTCTTTGAACAACGTCCATTTGACGCAAGTTCCGCGACAATCACCGAAGCGACAGCAACCTTGCAGGTCAGCAATGTGGTGGAATTACTCAAGCTGCTGCTTTCCGATGAAGTCGGCAATATTCCATTGCAAGGCGACTACAAATTATTGCAGGAAATCCAGCGCATCATGCAACAGGCGGAACTGGATCTGGCAGCACACTTAAGTCCCTGGGTTGGGCCGACACTAGCGCATGAAATTGGTAAATTGCAACTGCTGCCCAAGCAGCTAAAACGCACCCTGCAAAGTCAATTATTCTTTGCTGAAGATGCCTTAAAAGAAGACAGTGGTCTGTTTGCCCCACGCTGGCAAATGGATGACCTGAATCAGGACACCCGTATCCTGAATCAAAATTTAGATCGGGTTGAAGCGAAAATCCATCAGCTTCAGGCTCAAATCGATGCCTCAAACAATTCTACTCAAGACTAGGTACACAGCTTTATGATTCCGCATGTTTCACGTTTACTCGAACTTTGGCGCATCGCCGCGCACTATCGACTCGACACGTTGTTTCCTGCGGAAGAATTACCAGAAAAATCCCGGCATGTGCTATTCCTCATCCGGATGCATCCGGCCGCCTGGTCCAGTCGTGAACGTAAAAATCCACTCAAGCTGAAACTGGCTTTAGAAGAAATGGGGCCGTTGGCGATCAAGCTCGGTCAACTGCTCTCGACCCGTCGTGACCTGATTCCACCTGAAGTTTTACAGCAACTGGTCTTGCTACAAGACCGGGTCAAGCCGTTTGATAATGACGTAGCCAAGATGCGCATTCAGGAATCCCTGAAAGCTGATGTAAATACCCTATTCGCGCGTTTCGATACCCAGCCACTGGCTGCAGCTTCGATTGCTCAGGTGCATACGGCTGCCTTGCATGATGGCCGTGAAGTGGTGGTTAAAGTCACCCGCCCGAATATTCGTCAGCAGATTTTGCAGGATTTTGAAATTCTGGAATGGCTCGGTCAATTTTTGGAAAAACGTCTGGAAGCAGCACGTGCCCTACATTTATCGGAAATCATTCAGGACTATCGCCAGATCATTCTGAATGAGCTGGATCTGACGCTGGAAGCAGACAATACCCGCCGTATGCGCCATCACTTTACCGGCTCGAGCATGATGTATGTGCCGGAAATTTATATGGACAGCAAAGACGTGCTGGTAGCCGAGCGCATTACCGGGGTGCCGATTTCAGATATCGCGACCTTTGACCGGTTGGGCATGGATCGTGCCGATCTGGCGCGTAAAGGTCTAACCATCTTCTTTACTCAGGTCTTCCGCGATAACTTCTTCCATGCTGACATGCATCCGGGAAATGTCTTTGTAGAAACCATCAATCCGGCCAATCCGCGTTTTATTGCGCTGGACTGCGCGATTATGGGCGAGCTGTCCAAACACGACCAGATGACCGTAGCACGTATGCTACTGGCGGTCATGAACAGCGACTTTATGCAGCTGATTCAGGTGGTGCATCAGGCCGGCTGGATTCCACCGGGGACTGATCAGGATGCTTTGGCTCGTGAAATGCGCCGCAGTGTGGGGCCAATGGTCTCAAAACCGATGCATGAACTGGATTTTGCCGGCATTCTGATTGAAGTGATGGACATCGCCCGTCGTTTCCATCTGGAAATTCCACCTCAATTGATGTTGCTACTAAAAACATTAGTCCATGTCGAAGGTCTGGGAACCGACCTGTATCCTGAACTGGATATCTGGAGTCTGGCCAAACCGATCCTGACGGACTGGATCAAGGCCCAGATGAATCCGCAAAAGAACCTGAAAGAACTGGGACAGAAAATCCCGGATCTGCTTTTAGGGGCACAGGATTTACCGACCCTGATGATCGACAGCTTAAACGGTTTAAAAAACCAGTCGGCTTGGCACGCCAAACAGCTCAATGAATTACAAAGCATGCGCCTGCAAATGGAACATCAGCAAAAGCGTAGCTGGATGTTCGGCAGCGTCATGGCCATTCTGCTGGCGATTGCAATTATTTCACCGTGGTTTGTGTCGGTGATTCTGATTGTGCTGGCAAGTGTTCTGGCAGTCTGGCGGATTGCGAAATAATTTTTAAAAAGCCTGACACTGTTCAGGTTTTTTATTTTCTGGGCATCGCATGACTCCAAAGTCACCTTAGGACATATCTTGCCATTGGGTCCTAAGACCTATCGCTTAAAATAAGCACACATTTGGCTAGTATAGGTTCAACCATGGTACAGATTTTACAAAGACGTGCGCCTGCGCTGACGATTCGTGCTGGCCATCTGGCACGTGAGCTGATTCTGCAACAAGGTTTGCAACCCGAACAAGTCGATATTGTACCTGGTGCTGCAGGTGGCCCCAAAGGCATCGGGATCCAAGGACTGGATCAGGCGATTTTTGGTGAGTTTTTTCCACGTGCACCTCAGCGTAGAACTCTGGTGGGTTCTTCGATTGGTAGTTGGCGCTTTGCTAGTATGGCTGCACATGGTGCTCAACAGGGAACCGAACGCTTAGCTGAGCTGTATACCAACCTCTATTTTCATAAAAAAATGACCCGTCAGGATGTCAGCGACATCTGCCGTGGCATGCTGCTGGATCTGGTACAAGGCAAAGAAAACGATCTGGTCAATCATCCAGATTATCATCTCGCAGTCATTTCAATTAAAGCCCAACACATTTTCCAGAGTGACAAGGCATTGCCGTTGTTGGCTTCTGTGGCTGGAATTCTTGGAACGACCGCAGTCGCGCGCCGGCACAGCCGTCATTTCATGCAACGTGTAATCAGCCAGCCCAATATCGGTGAACAGTTTAAAATCGCTGAAGATGGATTTACCACGCATTATCATGCACTAACCGAACAGAGTGTGTTGTCCTGGTTGATGGCTTCAGCGTCTATTCCCGGGGTGATGGCAGCGGTGAACAATATTCCGGATGCGCCGCAAGGTTATTATCGCGATGGTGGCCTGATTGACTATCACATTGACCTGCCCTTTCAGAGCAAAGGTATTGTGCTGTATCCACATTTTACCGATAGCATTACCCCCGGCTGGTTTGACAAGTTATTTAAACGTACCTCAAATCCGGAAAATCAGGCACGAACTTTGCTGCTTTCTCCATCGCAGCAATATCTGCAAAGTTTGCCTTTGGGTCGTTTGCCTGACCGTAAAGACTTTAACTTAAAAGGTTTGGACCAGGCCCAACGCATTCAGCTCTGGAAGCAATGTATTGCGGAAAGTCAGCGTCTGGGCGATGAATTTCTGGAACTGGTCGAGAAGCAGAATTTTGCTGAGGTGATGCAAACCTTGTAATTGGCCGCAGCTGCCCGATTATTTGTATAATTGCTTTAATTTTGTGAACTGTTGAGATTTATGCAGAAGTTTTTAGTTGTCCTGCAATACCTGTGTCTGGCCTTTGCCATTTATCTGATTTATAGCGTCAGCATGTCGCTGTATAGCCAGGATTTTGTCCTGATGGAACTGGTCGCTGATATCGGCACGATTCTGATCTGTATCGACCTGGCGGTATTTTTATTTACCAATAAAGGCAAGCCCGGCATTAGCATGGAAGAATATGCAAAACGACTGGAACAGCCACCGTCTAAGTTGGTCTATGTGACACGAAAATTGGGGCATCTCGGTATTTTGCTGATTATTACTAGCTGGATTGTGCCGATGATCAATTCATAACAATCCAATAAAAAACCTCCCGATTGGGAGGTTTTTTTAAATTAAAGATATCCAAAAATTATTTAGAACCTTTAATCCCTGCTTGAAGTAATAGCGCACCCAAACCACCAATTTTTTGCTCTTGTGGTTTAGCCGCTTGAGGTTTCTTGCCCTGAGGACGGTCGCCTTGCGGACGTGCTTGCTGTGGACGTTTGCCTTGAGGCTTACGTTCACCGCGTTGCTCATTGTCACGACGTGGTTGACGTGGTGCTTTCGCCGGCGCTTCAGAACCTTCAGGACGCATCGACAGATTGACACGGTTACGTTCAGCATCCACATTCAAAACACGGACTTGTACGATTTGACCCGGTTTCACCACTTTATGCGGATCAGCGACGAATTCATTGGCAAGTTCAGAAATATGTACTAAACCGTCTTGATGCACACCCACATCGACAAATGCACCGAAGTTAGTCACGTTAGTGACTACACCTTCCAGTTGCATGCCTTCAGACAATTGCGCAACTTCAGTAATGTCATCACGGAATTTAGCAGTGCGGAATTCTGGACGCGGGTCACGGCCCGGTTTTTCCAGTTCAGCCAATACGTCTTGAATCGTCGGCAGACCAAATTTCTCGTCTGCAAATTCTTCTGCATTCACTTGGCGAATGATTTCAGTATTGCCAATGATGTCTTTTACAGTCGTTGCTTTTGCTTCAACAATTTTGCTCACCAAAGCATATGACTCAGGGTGAACTGCAGACGCATCCAGTGGTTCTGTACCATCTTGAATACGCAAGAAGCCCGCAGCCTGCTCAAAAGTACGCTCGCCTAAACGTGGTACTTTTTTCAAAGACTGACGATTGTCAAAACGACCATTTTCCTTACGGAATTCCACAATTTGCTGTGCGATCGATTTATTCAGACCCGCGATATAACCCAGAATTGCTGCTGATGCAGTATTTACATCCACACCCACTGAGTTCACACAGTCTTCAACGACCGCTTCAAGGGTTTTCGCCAGACCGGTCTGGTTCACGTCATGTTGATACTGACCCACACCAATCGATTTCGGATCGATTTTCACCAGTTCTGCTAGTGGATCTTGTAAACGGCGTGCAATCGATACCGCACCACGAATAGATACATCTAGTTCAGGCAGTTCCTGTGAAGCTAGTTCAGATGCTGAATACACCGATGCACCTGCTTCAGATACAGAAACACGCGTCATTTTCAGATCACTGTTCGCAGCCATCATTTCAGCAACTAAAGCTTCAGTTTCACGGCTTGCAGTACCATTACCAATCGCGATCAGGTCAACATTGAACTCGCGGCATAAACGCGCCAGCTCGGCCAGTGAACCTTCTTTATCGTCTTTTGGTGCAAATGGATAAATCGTGCTGTGTGCAAGAACATCACCAGACTCGTTCACTACCGCCAGTTTCACACCGGTACGGATACCCGGGTCCACGCCCAAAGTGGTACGTGCGCCTGCAGGTGCAGAAAGCAGTAAATGACGCAGGTTTTCAGCAAAGACGTTCATCGCTTCTGTTTCAGCAGCCAGACGTTTTTCAGTCAGCAATGAATGTTCGATCGTTGGACGAACTTTACCAAGCCAAAATAGTTTTGCAGTTTGCTTCAAGAAATCCTGACGCGCTTGTGGCTGAACAGTTTCAAGATTGTATTCAGTTTCAATACGCGCCAACGGGGCATCATCTTCGCCATCCACTTTCAGGCCTAAAACGTTTTCCTGACGGCCACGTAGCATCGCCAATAAACGATGTGAAGGGACTTTGTTCAAGTTTTCAGAGAAATCGAAATAATCACGGAATTTTTTACCGACTTCTTTTTTCTCATCACTGGCAACCAAACTTTTCAGCACGGCAGTTTTTGCAAATGTCGCTTTAAGTTCAGTGGTCAGCGCGATATTTTGCGCCCAGTCATCAATCAGGATGTGCTGGATCGCATCAAGCTGGCTATCAGTATCTGGATAATCTTCATGGCTAAAGCCCACCAAAGCTTCAGCAGGAACAACAGCTTCATTAAAGATTTTTTCGGCAATCGGGCCTAGACCGGCTTCTTTGGCCTTGAATGATTTACTGGTACGTTTTGGACGGTACGGCGCGTAAATTTCTTCTAATGCATTTTTGGTTTCAGCGGCATTCACACGCGCCAATAAATCATCAGATAATTTATCTTGTTCTTTGAGTGATTCAATCACCTTTTCACGGCGCTCATACAAATCACGCAAGTATGATAAACGCGTATCGAGTTGACGTAGTTGCGTATCGTCTAAGCCTTGCGTTACTTCTTTACGGTAACGTGCAATAAAAGGAACACTGGCACCTTCATCAATAAGCTTGATGGCAGCCTCAACTTGATTTGGACGTACGGCAAGTTCTTTTGCCAACTGCTGAACTAAGTCAGTCATCGTGTTTGATCCCACAAGGATAAGTACTAAATGGCATGATTATAAAGACCGGGTCTATAAAATCCACCATTGTTTTTATTAATTTATCTCATCTTTGTATTATGAAGTGCCACAGTTTTCTGCTTTTCCCGATAAAGTTTGTATGAACTTTGCTTTTTATCCAGCTTAAAATCGTATTTTTTGCTCATTTAGATGTATATATTTGGTATCTATGTCTTGATTTTAACTGCAATATTTGGTGCTTTAGAGCATAGTCAATTAATATCAATGAATCGTATACTCAAAGCCTATTTGATTTTTGTTTATGATGACAATAAAGAATAAAGGAGCATCTCATGAGTTTAGTTGTACCTGCTGAAAAAGCCGATGCCGTACATACCGAAACGGACCGGGTCGAACGGATCCTGGTGGTTGATGATGATGTTCGTCTGCGTACCCTATTACAGCGTTTTCTCGAAGATAAAGGCTTTGTGGTTAAAACTGCACATGACGCCACGCAGATGGATCGACTTTTACAGCGGGAACTGTTTTCTCTGATCGTGCTCGACTTTATGCTTCCGGTCGAAGATGGCTTGAGTATCTGTCGTCGTTTACGCCAATCCAATATCGATACGCCTATCATTATGCTCACCGCTCGTGGTAGCGACTCGGATCGTATTGCCGGTTTAGAAGCAGGTGCCGACGATTACTTGCCTAAACCGTTTAACCCGAATGAACTCTTGGCACGTATTCGTGCGGTATTACGTCGTCAGGTACGTGAAGTGCCGGGTGCACCAAGCCAGCAGATGGAAGTAGTTTCTTTTGGTCCCTGGTCACTGGATTTGTCTACCCGCACCCTGACCCGTGAAGGCCAAGTGGTAACACTCACTACCGGTGAGTTTGCGGTACTGAAAGCACTGGTGCAGCATCCACGCGAACCATTAACCCGCGACAAGCTGATGAATCTGGCGCGTGGCCGTGAATGGGGTGCCATGGAACGTTCAATTGATGTCCAGGTGTCACGCTTACGCCGTTTAGTGGAAGAAAACCCAGCGCGTGCACGTTATATCCAGACCGTATGGGGTGTGGGTTATGTCTTTGTTCCAGATGGTGCTGAATAAAGGAAAACTTATAGGATAAAGATTACCCCAATTTATTGTCCCTAAAAGCCATTCGCGGCTGTTTGAGCCTCCCCTTCTTTAAAGGCTCGTATACAAATGCGCGAGTTCAGCGAATGGCAAAGTTTTTACTTGCGTAACAGTGTTACTCATTTTTTCAAAAAAAGTAACACAACAAGCTCCTTCCATCGAAGGTTCAAGCAGTAAGATTCCATTACAAATATTATTACTGCTCAATTTGGAAAATGCCTACAGGGAGCTGGTGTGAAACTCGACCCCATCGATCCACAAAAATTTACCGATTTTGTCAGCTACTCGGAAAAAAAGCGTACCCGCGGGGAACGCTTTCTCGACAAGATCAAACCGCGTTCTGCTGCCATGCGTACCACGGTACTGGTGGTTTTCGTGGTCTGTTTCAGCCTGTTCATGTCCTTATGGTTCTTTTGGCGTACCCTGTTTTTACCTGAAATCCAGCAACATGCGCGTTATCTGGCCATGGAACTGGAAATTCTCAACAATCCCGATCTGCGCCTGTATCACAAACAGCAGGAAGTCGACATTGACGATTGGTTAAGAAATCGGGTCGGCATTGAATACGTGACCAATCCAGCAGAATATCCCACTGTCCGTGAAAAGCTGATTGCAGAATTTTTTACCCGGCAGATCGAAACCAAACTGGCCAAAGAGTTACGTATCGAACAAGCCACAGTCTATTTCCAGTTTAAGCCGAGTCCACGTATCTGGATCCAGACCCCTGAAATGAATGGCCACTGGGTACAGGAACCTTTAAAGACTTATGCCAATTATAGCAATGAACTGATTTTGGGCTGGTTGCTTGGCACGCCGATTATTGTCGGCATCATTATTTTGACCTTGGTGCGTCAGCTCAACCGTCCTTTACGCCGTTTGCAGAATGCCGCCAACAGTTATAGCCGAATCGGCTCAGCACCCTATCTAGATACCAATCATGGTCCACTGGAAATCCGTCAGGTCAATCATGCCTTTAATCAGATGATTTATACGCTGGACCAGACCGAGCGGGAACGCCGAATCATGCTGGCCGGCATTTCACATGACTTGCGCACGCCCTTAACCCGAATCCGCCTCAGTGCCGAAATGATGCCAGATGAAGACTTTCTCAAAGAAGGCCTGATTTATGATGTCGAAGATATGGACGCGATTCTGGATCAGTTCATTTCCTATATGCGCGACGGTTCCGATGAAGAACCGCAGGACACCAATGTCAATGTACTGCTACAGGAACTGGTCAAGCAGTTTAAACCGCTAGATATCCGTTTCACCCCACAAGATATACCGACCATTCAGGCACGTAGCATGTCGCTAAAAAGACTGATTGGCAATCTGATCAACAACTCAAAACGCTATGGTTCAGAACCAATTGAGCTTTCTGCGCATGTTGAAGAAGATCAACTGTTGATTTGTGTCGCAGACCATGGCGAAGGCATTCCGGAAGATCAGATTGAAGCCTTGATGCAGCCTTTTGTTCGGGGCAATTCGGCACGAACAGTACAAGGCAGTGGCTTGGGGCTGGCCATTGTTAAACGGATTGTCGATATTCACCATGGTCAATTACGTATCCATAATCGTCCTGAAGGTGGGCTGGAAGCTATCATTTCACTACCCGTGAATCAGGCGAACCCTGAGACACTTCCCCCCGCCACTACACTCGATAAAATTCGCCAAACCTTGACTGATCACTTTTAAGAAGTGATCAGTAATTCAACAAATTACTTTTTAGTTTTTCTATACAATTCATTTTATAGTTCACGAATTCAATCATTTAAAAATCATCATTTTTTATTATACCTACATTTAGCTAAAAAATTAGACCTTAGCCTAACACCTATGCACAATACATTTTTTGAGCGGTACAATCCGTATCATAGTTTAAGAATTAATGAGAGTTAAAATGTCTTTAGATCGTATCCGTTTAGCCTCCCTACACAACAAAGTCATCAGCCCTGAACAAGCGGCTGAATTCATCCAAGATGGCATGACTGTGGGTATGAGTGGCTTTACTCGCGCTGGTGAAGCGAAGGCGGTTCCTTTAGCTTTGGTTCAACAGGCAAAAGCAAATCCATTAAAGATCACGTTAATTACTGGTGCATCACTAGGGAACGATCTAGACAAACAACTGACTGAAGCTGGTGTATTGGCACGTCGTTTACCGTTCCAGGTAGACAATACTTTACGTAAAGCGATCAACAACGGCGAAGTGATGTTCATTGACCAGCACTTGTCTGAAACTGTTGAGCAAATGCGTAACCTGCAGTTGAAAAAACCAGACGTTGCGATCATCGAAGCTGTAGCGATTACTGAAGATGGTGGCATCATTCCAACAACATCTGTTGGTAACTCTGCAAGCTTTGCGATTTTTGCTGAAAAAGTGATTGTAGAAATCAATACCAACTTAAGCCCGGCATTTGAAGGCTTGCACGATATCTACATCCCGACCTATCGTCCAACGCGTCAACCGATTCCATTGACTCAAGTTGATGAGCGTATCGGCACGCATGCGATCAATATCGATCCATCTAAAATTGTTGGCATTGTATTTAACAGCGAATTGCACGACTCTCCATCTACTGTAACCGCACCAGATGATGAGACTCAAAGCATTGCCAACCATTTGATCGCTTTCTTTGAAAAAGAAGTAGCTGAAGACCGTCTACCGAAAAACCTCGGACCTCTTCAAGCAGGGATCGGTTCAATTGCAAATGCGGTATTGACGGGTTTGAAAGATTCAAACTTCGAAGACTTGATCATGTACTCAGAAGTTCTGCAAGACTGTACTTTTGAATTGATCGATGCCGGTAAAATGAAGTTTGCTTCAGGTTCTTCAATTACCCTTTCTGCTAAGTACGGCGAGAAAGTATTTAACAACCTAGAACAATACAAAGACAAACTGGTATTACGTCCACAGGAAATTTCAAACCATCCTGAACTGGTACGTCGTTTAGGTATTATCGGCATCAACACTGCACTTGAGTTTGATATTTACGGTAACGTGAACTCAACTCACGTATGTGGTACCAAGATGATGAACGGTATTGGTGGTTCAGGTGACTTCGCACGTAATGCCCACTTGGCGATCTTCGTAACCAAATCAATCGCGAAAGGTGGCGACATCTCTTCTGTAGTGCCGTTTGCTTCACATATCGACCACGCAGAACATGATGTTGATATCCTAGTGACTGAACAAGGTCTTGCGGATCTTCGTGGTTTGGCTCCGCGTGAGCGTGCACGTGCAGTGATTGATAACTGTGCGCACCCAATGTACCGCGATGCGTTGAATGATTACTTTGACCGTGCATGTGCAAAAGGCGGCCATACCCCTCATCTTCTTCGTGAAGCGCTTTCTTGGCACTCAAACTTCGAAGAAAATGGTCACATGCTTGCTGTTGAAGCTGCAGTAAAAACTGCATAATTGACTGCATTCACAAAACGCCCTACGGGGCGTTTTTTTATGGCATTTTTATATTTTTTTTGAATAGTCAGAACCTGATTATATTAAGGAAGCCATCTGGCTATCACCTACTCTTTCTTCTTTTATTTATCCTGCCGATCTGCTGTAGAAATACACTTCTGATGCTCAAAGGCTTTAAATTCTGATTCTTCACCCTCATACTTGAACACAAGAGCAAAATTAGAGACATGACATGCGCGTAGATATCTGGTCAGATGTGGTTTGCCCCTTCTGCTATATTGGTAAAAAACGTTTAGAAGCTGCTGCACAAGAAGCAGGTATTGAGCTAGAAGTACATTGGCACAGTTTCCAGCTCGATCCTGAAGCACCGGTACGTCAGGAAGTCTCCAACTCTGAGCGTCTGGCGCAAAAATATGGCCGCACCGTGGCAGAAGTCGAAGAGATGCAGCGCAATATTGCTGAAATGGCCAAAGCCGAAGGTATCGAATTTAACTGGGAAGGTGCCAATTCAGGCAATACCTTTAATGCGCATCGCCTGATTCACCTGGCGCAAAGCAAAGGTTTGGGCAATGAAGCACAGGAAGCGTTCTTCTATAGCTATATGACCCAAGGTCTGGCGATTGGAGAACGTGAAACACTGGAAGATGTCGCAGCGCGTATTGGCCTGAATCCGGTCGAAGTCGATGACCTGTTGGATTCGGAAGAATATGCTGATTTTGTCAAATTCGATCAGGAAGTCGCACATGAACAACTCAAAGTGACCGGTGTACCTTTCTTTGTTTTTGATCAACGTGTGGCATTGGCAGGCGCGCAGCCTAAAGAAGTTTTCCTGCAAGTATTTGAAAAAGCGCTCGATACATCAACCAACAGTCAGGCAGCACAGTGCTCACCAGAAACGTGTGACACGCCAGACCAAGCTAAATAAAACAACGTTCAATAAAAAAACCCCATTTTAAATGGGGTTTTTTTATTTGTTATTGAATGGCATTCGCTTAATCAACCAGAAAACTAATTTTTAAATTGACACGATATTCCGTGATTTTATTTTCTTTAATGACAACCTTCTGTTCATTGATCCAAGCACCTTGTACATTTTTGACCGTTTCTGTGACTTTTTGAATGCCCGTTTGAATCGCATCTTCAAAGCTTTTATTGCTGCTTGAATTGACTTCTACCACTTTTGCAATTGCCATAATAAAACTCTCAGCATGAAAATGAATGGAATTCCATCTTAGTCCATTCTCAGAAGATTGCAGCAGCCCGTAAACAAGCGATAGCAAAAACTTACATGGATTGAACAAAGCTCGAAATTCAATCTTAAATTGGCAGATCAAAAACACATCGCCGTTTGTTTTGGCACTCGATCAAGTCCAGATTCTCATCGCCAAAACAAAGCATAAAGTCCTGTAAAATCATAAAAATCAAACTAGAGTAAATACACTAATTTATTGTTTTATAGAGTAATTTATCTAAAATTTACTGCCTGAATTTGCCGAATCTATCATTTTATATTAAGTCTTATTTGCTATTATTTCACCCGAATTAAGTTTAAATATTCTCCTCTGTTCAAGTCATTGAACACTCTGATATTAAAGGTCATCCTATGAATGCTCTTAAATTTGCTTTCGCTGCAACCGTTATGGCTTTTTCCGTTCAAGCGTCTGCACAAATGGCGCAAGTGGTTCATCTGCCAGACTTTCCAGCGACTAAAGCACCTGCTGAAACAGTAAATACAGATGCTGCGACTGTAGCAACTGAAAAAACGGCTTAATGCAAAACTGTTTTGCATTAAAACAGGCTGATTGATTCAGCCTGCTTTTTTTATCATATTGAACACATTCTGTGTAAAAGATGCACAACTCTCAAAAATATCGACTATTTCCTACTCTCATTTTTTCTATTGATTTTTATCACTTTTAATTAAAAAATTTGTTTATAAAACACTCAAAATAGATCACTATTTTATGTGATCTCTGCTTATAATTGCAGCAATATAAATAGATTAATGATAAGAAAATTTTTTATGCATGAACTTCAGGCATTGGTACAGGGCAAAATTCCGCCTCAGTCAGTTTCTATTGATTATTTAATTGAAATGGCAGAAAGCTATACAGACTCGAATTCTGCTGAATACAGACTGGTCGAGCTGGCGGTTAACATTGTACTGGCACAAACCCTGGATAAAGCACTGAAACATCTCTAGAGATCAAAAAATGAATGCTTTAGAAAAAGCACACTTAATTAAAGAACTACATGGACTGGCGCAGCAACTGGAGCATAAAGTCCTGCCTTTCTATGAAATTGCCCGTTCTAAAAAAAGGATACGCGATATTTTTAATCTGTGTGATGAGCCTATTTTCAAGACCCAGATTTCAGCATTTAAGGCCCGCACTCAACCTGAACTTGTTGCTTACCAATTTTCTGCTAATACGTCTTATCATCTAAGCTTTCGTGGCTATTTCACCGAAATCTTAGCACTGGAACAAGCACTGTCTGCCCATCCGGATTCAGGCTGGGCAGTTTTACATCATCCTGAACGTGGCTGGCAAATTTGGCTGATTCCGGCTCCCCAATCTCCTGCCCTGCACAGCCAATGGGCTGAATTGCAACACTGCTATATCTGGCTGTTGCAACAACAGCAACGATTTTCTTGCCTGAAACAGGATCCACCCTTGATCGTTCCAGCCTTATCCTTACACGAAGCTGAAACCAGCTGCAATTCTATGGAAACAACCAAATATCATCGGGGACGGCCGCGCGTAAGAATTCATGCACTAGAATTAAATCGCTCAGATGAGTCAACCAATCAGATACAAATTGAACGCGAGGCGTTAAATCCTCAGTTAAAAACTGAAACGACCATTCCGCAAGAACAGATCACAGCCTCCGAATTGATTCAATTCCCTGCACAGATTCAACTAGGCGAACTAAACGCCCATGTACACCCTTTAGGCTTAGAAGAAACCAATATCCAGCGGCTCTGTGCTTTAGAAATGACTGAGAAGATCGAGCATCCTGCCTATTTGGATATCGCACTGTATTATGCAGCAGAAGATAATTGGCAGGCACGTCAGGTTTATTTGGTTGAACAACTGAATCTGCAAGGCCAGTTTGTTAAATATCTGATGCTCTTAGGGGTACCGAGTCAGTTGCAGGCTCACTATTGTATTCAACATTGGCTTACCCACCATCAACGCCAGGCTGCTGCGATTAAATCACTGGCCTGGTCTGTTATAAGCATCAGGTTCATGCAACTCGAGCTTTTTTCAACGGCTTACTTGCAGCAGGCTGAAACAGTCTGGACAAAGCCAGATTACCATCCTTTTATACCCGCCCAGTTTATTCAGAAGCAAAAATTTATCTCGTTTCAAGAAGCTGCTGCGAATTTTTCTACTCCTGTACTCTTACTGCAGGAACATCAAAAAATCCGAGTGATTCATGGTGAAAAACGCATGTCTATGGCAGAGAAGGAGCTGGCCTATCCACACATCTTGCTGCAACGCGACAAACAGCTAAATTGGCAGAATATTCACAATATTATTTTAACAATGCCGCAACCGATTCATGTGCTGGAACTTTATCGGGAAATTCAGGCTCAAAAGATTGAATAATTGCTGTTATTTTGTAGCTTTAACTTGCTTTTTAAGGCGATTTTTTAGAAAACTACAGCTAAATATAAGCATACAAGAGCAACAAATATCTCATGCAAATAAACAGGATTACTCAAACTTTACTGCTCTCTCTGGGCCTAGGAATGAGCGGTAGCATGTCCTGGGCAAATTCAGTCACAGCTGCTCCTGCCAGTTCAACAAATACAGAGCCCAGCCGATCAGGCTTACTGGATCAGATTCCACGTTTGATCGATGCAACACCAACGGTTCTGCCAGAGCAATCAAGTGTCGCCATCGTTCCATCCACGCTAGAGACAGAAAATTATTCATGGGCGGATCAAAAACAGAAAGGCATCCGCGAATGGGCTGATCGTACTGCACATAAAATTGATAACTGGTTTGGTGAAACCGATCCGGATCAGCCAGCTGCAGCCACATTACGGATCATTCTAGATAATCGCTGGGATGAATATGAAGGCTATGAGATTAAGCCCCGAATCCGCGGCAAGATCAAGCTTCCGACCTTGGAACAAAAGCTGAGTGTGGTTTTTGGTGATGACAGTCTGGACAATGAATTAGACAGTAATGTCGCGATTACCAATGAAAATCCTACCACTTCCGGAGATAAACGTCTGGATACTAAACGTGCACGTGAAGATAACAGCTCTTTTGCCTTACGTTGGTCTGAATGGTCAGATCGCATTCCTTTCGAAACCGATCTGGATCTGGGCTTGCGTTCTGGAGATGATATTTACCTGCGTGTCAAAGCCAGTAAAGATTGGACGCTGGAAAATGACTACTCTTTTCATGCCGAACAGATTTATCGCTACGGCATTCAAAGCGAAAACTATTTACGGACCAATCTGGAGCTAATCCATGCCCGTCCCAATCAGGCCTTTTTCTCCAATCAGCTTAGTCTGACTTATGCAGATGATCAAGACGATGATCTGACCTGGGACAACTACACCTTCAGGCAACATCAGTTTTTTCAGGACAACCGTTTCAGTTACGGCATTTATACCGGTGGTTATCTAAATGACAAGGATCTGCGTCTCAACCGCTGGGGCCCCTATGTGTCGTGGAGACAACCTTTTTTACGTGAATGGTTTTTTGTCCAGACCGACCTGAACTATTTGAATGATCATCGCGAAGATCGTGATCACTATGTCGGAGCTTTGGTGCGTTTAGAAGCGTTATTTTAAACTGACTGATACGAGAAAATAATAAAAGCCCATCATTCATGGGCTTTTTTCAATATTACTGAGGCAATCAGCGTGGCAAGTATTAGCTGATTTTATTCAAGATAATACGATCACTGCGTAGCACACGTTTTTGCTGCAATGAGGGTTGTTCCATCACCGGCATAGTGAAGCGAATATGATCGCTACGTTGTACACGTTTCGGTTTTGTTACGTTTACTTTTGCTGTTTTATAAAAGCTAATGCGATCTGTGCGTACCACTTTTTCTGCAGCAGGTGCCGCTAGACTAAACTGGCTCATCGACATCAGGATTACAGCGCCCATACTGATCATCAGCTTAGATTTCATAACATTCTCTCTCTTTGCTTAATGATCGCAATTATAAATTAAAAATTAATTAATAATCTAAAATATAGATTTATGATTCGAAGGTATTTTTTTATTCTCTCTATCGTTTTTCCAGATCATTTCTAGAAATGAAAAATGAAGCAGGCATAAAAAATCCCTCCGAAGAGGGATTTTCTCATTCAATATATCAGCACTTAAGCAAGCAGCAAACTATTAATCCGCTTGACATATTCAGCAGGATTTTCTGGTAATCCACCTTCTGCAATCACCGCTTGGTCGAAGATCACATTGGCCAGATCATCAAACTGCGCTGAGCCATCCAGTTTTTTCACCAACGGATGTCCCGGGTTAATTTCCAGAATCGGCTTGATATCCGGCACAGGTTGACCCGCATCTTTCAGCATACGAATCAGCTGTGGAGACAATTCACCTTCGCCAGTCACCAGACAAGCCGGAGAATCGACCAGACGCGTCGTCACCCGCACTTCTTTGGTCTTGTCTTTTAATGAATCCGTCAACTTATCCACCACCGGTTTAAACTGGGCTGCGGCTTCTTCAAGGGCTTTCTTCTCTTCCGCATCCTGAAGGTCACCTAAGTCAACCGCACCCTTAGATACGTTTTGCAATGGTGTACCATCGAACTCATTCACGAAGTTCATCGCCCATTCATCCACGCGTTCAGTCATCAACAGAACTTCAATGCCTTTTTTCTTGAACAGTTCCAGTTGTGGTGAATTTTTCGCAGCATTCAGACTATCTGCAGTCACATAATAAATGGCTTTCTGCCCATCTTTCATACGTGCTTTATAGTCTGCCAATGATGTGCTGACTTCATCATTGGTCGACGTCGCATAACGCAGCAGTTTTAAGATACGTTCACGGTTACTGAAATCTTCGCCCAGACCTTCTTTCAATACTGAAGCAAATTCCTGATAGAAGGTCTTGAAGTTTGCCTGATCTTTTTCATCTTCAGATTTAGCCAGATTATCCAAAATGGTCAGGATACGGCGGGTATTACCTTCACGGATGGTTTTTACATCACGGCTTTCTTGCAGCAATTCACGGCTGACGTTCAATGGCAGATCGGCACTGTCCACCACACCTTGCACAAAGCGCAGATAGTTTGGAATCAGATTATCCGCATCATCCATAATGAACACACGTTTCACATACAGTTTGATGCCAGCTTTGGATTCACGGGTGAAAATGTCATGTGGCGCTTTGCTTGGAATATATAACAACTGGGTATATTCAGTACTGCCTTCCACCCGGTTATGCGCCCAAGTCAATGGCGCTGCGAAATCATGGCTTAAGTTCTTGTAGAACTCGACATACTGCTCTTCAGTGATTTCAGACTTGTTACGAGTCCATAATGCGCTGGCCGAGTTAATGGCTTCCCACTCATCAGTTTTGACATACTGGCCACCTTGAGCAGTTTCACCTTCAGCCGCTTCTTCTTCCTGCCAGACTTCTTTTTGCATCTGGATTGGCAGGCTGATATGGTCTGAATATTTATTGATAATCTGCTTCACTTTATAGCTTTGCAGATAATCCAGCGCATCGTCACGCAAGTGCAGAATAATATCTGTACCACGGCCTTGCTTAGTGATCTGTTCAACTTCGAACTCACCAGTACCACCACTGATCCAGCGTACGCCTTCAGAGACATCTGTACCGGCACGACGGGATTCTACCGTGATCTTGTCAGCGACAATAAAGCCGGAATAGAAACCGACACCAAATTGACCAATCAACTGGGCATCGGCTTTTTGATCGCCGGTCAGTTTGGACATAAAATCTTTGGTACCTGATTTGGCAATAGTCCCTAAATTATCAATGGCTTCCTGTTCGCTTAAGCCGATCCCGTTATCTGAAATGGTAATGGTTTTATTGTCTGCATCCAGGCTGACACGAACGCGCAGATCCGGATCATTTTCATAAAATTCGGGATGATTAATCCCTTCAAAACGTAATTTGTCACATGCATCTGAGGCATTCGAGATCAATTCGCGTAGGAAAATTTCAGGGTTTGAATAAAGCGAATGGGTCACGAGATGTAGTAACTGAGCCACTTCAGCCTGGAAACTATGTTTTTGTGCGCTAGACTCGCTCATTAATCACTCCTTTTATTTTAAATACAGGTCAATACTGTTGCCTATATGAATGGAGTGAGTTACTAAATTTTCAATAGCCAGTTGTATATTTTTTCTCAAGATATTTTATAAAGAATCGCTTGATCTGATCTGGCTTGGATTTTTAAAGACTTAGGTTTAAGTCCTAATAAGGCCCAAGCTTATAAATACGTTGAAATTGCAGGTCTATTTGCTGTTGGCGCATATTATAAACCTGACTCAAACAAGACACAGATTCCTGACAGCGGTCACGAAACTGTAGCCATTTCACCTGATCGCGCTGGATCACCGAGCGGGTTCCCATAGGCACCATACGACGTAAAATATGATAGCTGGTACTCATCTTGACATCGGCATCATTGAGCAGACGATGTTCACAAATCGCTTTCTCTGTCACGGTTTCAGCTTTCTGACAATCAAAACTTGCCGCATAGGCAGACCCTGCCAGCAGGCTGAAGAAGATCACAATACCTTGGCTTAAAAACTTCATGCTGATCTTCCTTATTATTCAATTATTAAGTCGTATTCAATTAATATTTACTTTATTCGTTTTAATATAGTTGAACATTGCCGATCTGCTCAATTTCAATAAGTTATAAATCGTTGTTATTTTGAAAAAAAAGCCTCATTCAAGATGAGGCTTTTTTGTTGAGTAAGACTAGAATTTAAAACTTATAGCTATAACCGATCGTATAAACCCAAGGATCAATATTCAAGTCGAATTTAGTATTATCAGCATCATCTAAAGTCACTTCAGGACTCAAATCTGCATAGCGCACGTCAGCAAATACTCCCCAGTTTTTGGCATCGGCTGGCTGATAATTAAAGCCGACTTGACCTGCCAAACCAAACTCTTCTTTCACGTCTTTAGCCAGACCTTCTTCATCCCAAGCAATAAAAGCTGTGCCACCTACGCCAATATATGGTGTAAAGCGTGTTGCATTTTTAAAGTTATATTTAGCGGTAATTGTGGGTGGCAGATGTTTGATCTTAGCCACCTTACCTACACCTTGAAGAGAAATGTCATGGTTAAACGGGGTAGCCAATAATAATTCTGCCGAGATATTGTCATTAAAGAAGTATTCAACCGATGGCGTAAAACCATATTCCTGATCGGCTTCTACGACTAAACCTGGTGCAATTTCAGTGTCACTTGATGGTGCTAAAGAACTGGCACCGACTTTCACCTGCCATTGACCTGCCATCGCAGATGCAGAAAGACCCATTAATGCAATTATAGCAGCTTGCTTTAACATTTTAAAATACCCCACAGGAAGAATAATTATTAAGAAAATAAATCTTAATTAATAATAAACACGAGGGAAAATAATATGCAATAAGTATTATAAAACTAATTTTTAATTATTATTTAAACTACTGATTTAAAAAGTTATTTATTTTAAATTGACTGAATTAGTTGGTTTTAAATACCAAGTATATTAATCAGATAAATATGAATTTATTCAGACTAAAATAATCAGGTTTATATTAATTTTTATTTAAAAATATATTTTAAATACATCTTATCATTTATTTTAAATCTAGATAAATCTGCTCCAATAGATATCAGAGCAGATTGAAATTGACTTACAGAACCATGGCTGCAATCCAGCCAAAAATCATCAACGGAATATTAAAGTGAATGAAGGTTGGAACCACACTGTCCTTCATATGATCATGCTGACCATCCATATTCAGACCAGAAGTTGGGCCTAAAGTTGAATCCGAAGCAGGAGAACCGGCATCGCCCAAAGCCGCCGCAGTCCCGATAATCGCAATGGTCGCAGCCGGGCTGAAACCAAACTGGATACACAGCGGTACATAAATAATCGCCAGAATTGGAATGGTCGAAAACGATGAACCAATGCCCAATGTGATCAGCAAACCAATCAACAGCATCAGAAATGCGGCCAATGCCTGGCTATCACCAATCCAGTTCACTGATGCTTCAACCAAGGTTGGTACCTGATTAGTCGCTTCAATCACCGCGGCAAAGCCTTGTGCCGCAATCATGATAAAGCCAACCAGCGCCATCATGCGCATACCGGTAATGATCACATCATCCGCTTCTTTCCATTTAAAGATCCCGGCACAACTCAGGATTGCGACACCGACCAGACCGGCCAGAATCATCGAGTCTGAATAAAGCTGTACCGCCAATGTGGCAATAACTGCAAGGCCGGCCATCCAGATGGTAAATTTGGCAATCTGCGGTTTAACCTGCTCAGCCACACCTAATTCAGCGGAAATACTTTGCTGTTCCTGGACATGAATATCTTGATATTGACGTGGTTTGCGATAGCTAATAAAAATCGCCACCAATAAGCCCACAAACATACCGAATACTGGAATTGCCATCGCAGATGGAATCTGGTCATAGCTAATTTCAAATCCGTATGGCTTACCAAAAGTATTGATGTTATGACCCAGAATGTCATTCAGGAAGATGGCACCAAAACCGACCGGAATCAGCATATAGGTTCCCACCAGACCAAAGGTCAGCAAACAGGCAATCAAACGACGGTCGAGCTTTAAGTGGTTAAATACAGCCAATAGTGGCGGAATCAGTACCGGAATAAAGGCAATATGCACGGGAATGACGTTCTGCGAGAACACGGCTGCAATAGCAACCGTGAAGAAGATCAGATATTTCACCCGGTTTTGCGCTTTAAAATCGGCCTCACCTTTTAAGGTGCTGATCATTTTATAAGCCAGTAAATCCGGTAAACCTGAACGTGCCAGAGCCAAAGCAAATGCACCTAAAATACCATAAGCTAAGGCAATTTTGGCACCCCCACCCAAGCCATTGTTAAACGCGTCCAAGGTTCCCTGCAGGCCCAGACCTGCCAACAAACCACCTGTAACAGCACCAATGACCAGGGCAAAAACCACAGGTACACGTGCCAACGAGAGTCCGAACATGACTCCAATAGCAGCAAGAATTGCGAACATAATGAATCGGAATAGAGAGAAAGCGGCTATTTTATCAGAAAATGCGGATAAAAATTCCGCCACTTTTTTCTGGTCGGGTCATGTTTCGCGAAGTGGCTTATCAATGAGTGGTCGCAGATTTCTCCTGAATAAAATGACCAATTAATTGAGCAACTTGTTTTGGCTGACTCAGGATCGCCCAGTGATTGGCAGCCAGTTCTATTTTTGAAAAATCATCCACCCATTTTGACATCTCATCAACCAGATCAGGCCCGACAAACTGGTCATATTTCAGCACAATCGCCTGTACCGGACAGATGGCAAAGCGCTGCCGTGGTTGAGTCAAACGTGGCAAAAAATTGGCCCGGTACAGGTTCACACCATATTTTCCATCTTTGACAATATGCGGGTTGAGTGGCAGATTATCCCGTCTTTCCAGTTGCTGCACGATCTTGGCCCAACGCTGCGGATTGAAAAAATTCCAGGCCAATGGTGCTACCAATGGCAACTGAAACATCGCGATATACCAGGACTGACTCATTTGCTTTAAGAATTTTGCTTTGTTTTGCTGGAACTGTTCACGCATCCAGAAAGCGGCATGATCCAGACATGGCCCAGACAAGGTGCTATAAGACAGAATTCGCCCTTTAAAGCGTGGATCGGTGACAGATTCCCAGGACTGAATTGAGCCCCAGTCATGCGCGGCCAGATGAAAAGCACGATTCGGCAATATCTTATTCACTACTTCTTCCAGATCCTGACTTAAACGGGCCAAGCGGTAATCGGAGATTTTTTTGGGAATACTGGACTCCCCTGCGCCACGGACATCATAGGTCACAACAAAGTAATCCTGACTTAAATGAGCAATGACTGGCTCCCAAACCGCTTGATGATCAGGATAGCCATGGACCAGTACCAAGGCCGGCTGTTCGGGTTGTCCATAAGTTTTGACACAGAGACGCTGCTGATCCGTGGTATCGACCCATTGCATGTGCATTTCCATCTTTTGATCCTGTTTTTATTATTGACCACTTAGTTTATAAATCGGCATGATTGATCAATGCCAGCGCATTTTTGTTGCTCTAGTATGCATAATCACAGCCGCAAAAAGAATGTCAGTATGAGCCTATTCCAGAAAATTCAAAAACTGCCTCTGGTTTCAAAATTTATTCTGAACCGCTATGCCCCTTATCGTGGTGCAGGCATCGAAATTGATAAGATTGATTTTAATAATTATCACGTTCGGGTCAAAATGCCGCTAACCCGTAAGAACCAGAATATTGTCGGTGTGCATTTTGGTGGCAGCCTGTATTCGATGGTCGATCCCTTTTATATGTTATTGCTGATGCATCATTTGGGACCGAAATACCTGGTCTGGGATAAAGGCGCCAGTATTCAGTTTTTGGCACCGGGTCGCGGAACAGTGGTAGCGGATATTCGGATTTCTGCTGGAGAAATTGCCACGATTATCAATCTGGCGGCCGACAATGCGCCAGTGTATCGGCATTATCAGCTGAATATTTATGATGAAGCCGGGGTCAGAATTGCCGAAGTAGAAAAAACAGTATATATCCGGCGTAAACAGAGCAAAGGGAAAATTAACTCTCCTAAATAAGATAAAAGCGCCACATTGGCGCTTTTAAATCTAGATGAATCTGAAGTGACTTTCGACTTAACGACGACGGTTATCCTGTTCAATCGCAGCACCGGCACCACCACCGATTGCGCCACCGATTGCAGCACCCGCATTACCACCGAAGATGCTTTTACCGACTGCGGAACCAACAGCACCACCTACACCACTATAGGTCGCATTACGGTTTGAACCGCCTTGGGATTTACTACCCACTGCAGCACCGGCACCACCACCTACAGCTGCACCAACGCCACCGCCGACTTTATTACCAACACCACCACCCACTGCACCACCAAGGGCTGCAGCACCGATCCGTTGCTCATTGGCAGACATACTTTCACAACCCGCCAACATAAAGGTGGAAAGAGTGGCAACTGCCATAACACCCATTAATTTTTTCATGACCTTGGCCTTCCTGTCTTGCTTTAATTAAGCTTATCTTCATTTTATGAAACTAAAATCTGTAGCGTGTTACTTCTCTCGGTATTCCTGCTGAGTTTTGTAAATATCAATGGATTATTCTTCTGTTCAAGCTGTCTTATTTATAAATTTCAGACAAAAAAAAGACGCCCGAAGGCATCTCTTTTCTCAGCTTTAACTCGAATTAGAATTCTTCGTTAAATGCCTGGCTTAGAGCTTGGTCTACATCAGAGAAATCATTGTGCAGTTCAAATTCTGCAGCTTCTGCTTCTTGACGACGACGCTCCAAGTGGTAAGCCAAACCTGTACCCGCTGGGATCAGGCGACCTACAACCACGTTCTCTTTCAAGCCGCGTAAGTCATCTTCTTTACCTGTTACAGCCGCTTCAGTTAACACACGCGTGGTTTCCTGGAACGATGCAGCAGAGATGAACGAGTCAGTAGAAAGCGATGCTTTGGTAATACCCATCAATTGACGTTCAAACTTCGCAGGGAACTTGTTTTGTGCAAGAACTGCTTGGTTTTCTTGAACAACGCGGATGTAATCCACTTGTTCGCCTTTGATGAAGCTAGTATCGCCGCCATCAGTGATATCAACTTTACGCAGCATTTGACGTACGATGACTTCAATATGCTTGTCGTTGATTTTTACACCTTGCAGACGGTATACATCCTGAACTTCATTCACGATGTAGTTTGTAAGCGCAACTTCGCCTTTCAAACGCAAGATATCGTGCGGGTTCTGTGGACCATCAGAAATAGTTTCACCACGGTTCACATGTTCGCCTTCGAACACGTTAATCGTACGCCATTTCGGAATCAACTCTTCATAAATCTCAGAGCCATCATCCGGCGTAATCACCAGACGGTTCTTACCTTTGGTCTCTTTACCAAAGCTTACAACACCCGACACTTCTGCAAGGATTGCGTGCTCTTTCGGCTTACGTGCTTCGAACAAGTCAGCTACACGCGGCAGACCACCGGTAATATCACGGGTACGTGAAGTTTCTTGTGGTACACGACCGATGACATCACCGACACCAATCGTTTCGCCATCACGAACAGAAAGAATCGTGTTCTGTGGCAGGAAGTAGAACTGTTCGCCACCATCAACGGTATCTAACACAACAGCAGGACGCAAATCTTTACCTGACGCAGGACGTGAAGTCACTGGCAAGATTTCGATGGTTGACATACCTGTTGCATCATCAGTTTTAGAAGTAACCGTCACGCCATCAGCAATCTGGCTGAAACGTACTTTACCAGCAACTTCTGTTACCAATGGATGTGTATGCGGATCCCAAGTCGCCACAATACCGCCTGCTTCTACAGCTTCGCCATCTTTTAGCAAGATAGACGCACCGTAAGGAAGTTTATAGCGCTCGCGCTCACGACCTAAATCATCCGCAATACCGATTTCACCTGAACGTGAAGTCGATACCAAGTGACCTTTGGCATGTTGTACTGTTTTCACGTTGTGGAAACGTACTGTACCTTGGTTACGAACTTGTACGCTGTTTGCAGCAGAAGTTCGGCTCGCAGCACCACCGACGTGGAAGGTACGCATCGTTAACTGTGTACCTGGCTCACCAATCGATTGAGCTGCCATTACACCAACAGACTCACCCGGGTTCACTTGGTGACCACGTGCTAGGTCACGACCGTAACATTTCGCACATACACCGAAGGTAGACGCACAGTTCACGACTGAACGTACTTTAATTTCGTCGACACCTTGGCTTTCGATAAACGTCGCCAGTTTCTCGTCAATTAACGTATTACGTGGAAGCAGAACTTCGTCTGTACCTACACGTTTCACATCTTCAGCAACCACACGACCCAATACTCGTGCACCCAGGTTTTCGATTACATCGCCACCTTGAATGAACGGAGTCATTACCAGACCGTCATAAGTACCACAATCTGGCTCGGTAATGACCAAGTCCTGCGCAACGTCTACGAGACGACGAGTCAAGTAACCCGAGTTCGCAGTTTTCAGTGCTGTATCGGCCAAACCTTTACGCGCACCGTGTGTCGAGATGAAGTACTGAAGTACGGTCAAACCTTCACGGAAGTTCGCTTTAATCGGCGTTTCAATGATCGAGCCATCCGGCTTCGCCATCAAACCACGCATACCCGCCAACTGACGAATCTGAGCTGCCGAACCACGGGCACCCGAGTCAGACATCATATAGATCGAGTTGAATGATTTTTGCTTCTCGTCTTCACCCTGTTTGTTCTTCACAGTGGTAAAAGACAAGTTGTCCATCATCGCTTTAGCAACCTGGTCATTGGTACGCGCCCAAATATCGACCACTTTGTTATAACGTTCGCCGGCAGTTACGAAACCTTGTTCGAACTGTTGTTCGATTTCACGAACTTCAGCTTCCGCTTTACCAATAATTGCTTGTTTTTGCGGTGGAATAACCATGTCTTCCATACCGACAGAAACACCTGAACGCGTCGCTTGACGGAAGCCCAAGTACATCAACTGGTCAGCGAAGATAACAGTATCTTTCAGACCCAATTTACGGTAGCAAGAGTTAATTAACTTCGAGATATTTTTCTTGGTCATCTCAACGTTAATTTGCTGGAAATCCATACCTTCAGGCACAACTTCCCAAAGTAGGCAACGACCAGGCGTCGTATCTACAATAATGGTTTGCTGTTCACGGTTACCATCTTCGTCGATCACAGTCTGGTGTACACGTGCTTTAACGCGAGCGTGTAGATCAACTTGACCTGTTGCCAGTGCACGGTTTACTTCGTGAGTATCCGCGAACACCATGCCCTCACCTTTGGCATTGATTGCATCACGCGTGATGTAATACAAGCCCAAGACAACGTCCTGAGACGGTACGATGATTGGCTCACCGTTCGCTGGAGACAAGATGTTGTTGGTCGACATCATTAACGCACGAGCTTCAAGCTGAGCTTCAAGTGTTAATGGTACGTGTACCGCCATTTGGTCACCATCGAAGTCGGCGTTAAACGCAGCACATACGAGTGGGTGTAGACGGATCGCTTTACCTTCGATCAGGATCGGTTCAAATGCTTGAAGACCCAAACGGTGAAGAGTTGGCGCACGGTTCAACATCACTGGATGTTGACGAATCACGTGAGCAAGAACGTCCCAAACTTCTGGAGTCTCGCGCTCAACCATTTTCTTCGCAGCTTTAATGGTGGTTGCTTGACCAGAAGCTTGTAGTTTCGCAAAGATGAATGGCTTGAACAGTTCAAGGGCCATTTTCTTAGGAAGACCACATTGGTGCAAACGCAGGTTTGGACCAACAGTAATGACCGAACGACCAGAGTAATCAACACGCTTACCAAGTAAGTTTTGACGGAAACGACCTTGCTTACCTTTGATCATGTCTGCCAAAGATTTAAGCGGACGCTTGTTCGAACCGGTAATTGCACGACCACGACGACCGTTATCCAGCAATGCATCTACAGACTCTTGTAACATACGTTTTTCGTTACGTACGATGATGTCTGGCGCTGCAAGGTCAAGAAGACGCTTCAAACGGTTGTTACGATTGATCACACGACGATAAAGATCGTTCAGGTCAGAAGTCGCGAAACGACCACCTTCAAGTGGTACAAGCGGACGAAGGTCTGGTGGAAGAACTGGAAGTACAGTTAACACCATCCATTCTGGCTTGTTGTTCGAATCGTTGAATGCTTCCATCAACTTCAAACGCTTAGACGCTTTTTTCAGCTTGGTTTCTGAAGTTGTAACAGGAATTTCTTCACGAAGACGCGCAATTTCAGCTTCAAGATCGATGTCTTTCAACAAGTCTTGAACTGCTTCAGCACCCATTTTCGCTGTGAATTCATCACCGTGTTCTTCTAATGCATTGAAGTATTCTTCATCATTTAGAAGTTGGTATTTCTCAAATGGAGTCATACCCGGATCGGTAACTACATAAGATTCGAAATACAATACACGTTCAATATCACGTAGCGTCATGTCTAATAATAGACCGATACGGCTAGGCAATGATTTCAAGAACCAGATGTGTGCAACTGGAGAAGCCAGCTCGATGTGACCCATACGTTCACGACGAACTTTCGCAGTTGTTACTTCAACGCCACATTTTTCACAAATGACGCCTTTGTATTTCATACGCTTGTATTTACCACACAAGCATTCGTAATCTTTCACTGGACCAAAGATTTTGGCACAGAACAAACCATCACGTTCAGGCTTGAACGTACGATAGTTAATGGTTTCTGGCTTTTTAACTTCACCGTGAGACCATGACTTAATCATTTCTGGTGACGCAAGACCAATACGGATGCGGTCAAACTCTACTGGAGCATGACCGTCTGAATCCGTCTTTTTGCGCATGATATCGAGCAAGTCTTTCAATTTTTTTCTCCGTGTGTTGTGGAGATTTTCACTCAACAACTGGGTCACAAATATTGTTTTTTAACTGAATTTTAATCCCCCTCAGTCCCCCTTTGTTAAGGGGGAAGCCCTCTTTATCAAAGAGGGGTTGGAGGGATTAAATGGAACTAATTAGTCACCATTTTTCAGTTCAATGTTGATACCTAAAGAACGGATCTCTTTGGTCAATACGTTGAACGATTCAGGCATGCCCGGGTCCATATAATGGTTGCCATCTACAATGTTTTTGTAGATACGGGTACGGCCTTCAACGTCATCCGATTTCACGGTCAGCATTTCTTGTAGCGTATATGCTGCACCGTAAGCTTCTAGTGCCCAGACTTCCATCTCACCGAAACGCTGACCACCGAATTGTGCTTTACCACCAAGCGGCTGTTGCGTTACTAGAGAGTAAGAACCAGTTGAACGCGCATGCATCTTGTCATCAACCAAGTGGTTCAGTTTCAGCATGTACATGTAACCGACAGTTACCGGACGATCGAAACGCTCACCAGTACGACCATCATATAATACGGTCTGACCAGTACTAGACAGGCCTGCAAGTTGTAACAACTCTTTGATCTGACCTTCTTCAGCACCATCGAATACAGGAGTAGCCAAAGGTACACCAGCACGCAAGTTACCAGAAAGTTTCAAGATTTCTTCATCAGTCAAGCTATCAAGATCTTCTTGCTCGCCACCAACTTTGTTGTAAATCTTGTCTAGGAAATCACGAAGCTCAAGTACAGTACGTTGCTCTTTCATCATCTTGTCGATTTGATCGCCAAGACCTTTCGCCGCCATACCCAAGTGAGTTTCAAGAATCTGACCCACGTTCATACGCGATGGTACGCCAAGCGGGTTCAATACGATATCAACAGGTACACCGTTGGCATCATGTGGCATGTCTTCTACCGGCAAGATGTTTGATACAACACCTTTGTTACCGTGACGACCCGCCATCTTATCACCCGGTTGGATGCGACGTTTTACAGCAAGATAAACTTTAACTACTTTCAATACGCCAGTCGTCAGTTCATCGCCTGTAGAAAGTTTGCGTTTTTTCTCAGCAAATTTCTCGTCAATTTCGAAGCTCTTCTCTTTCAAGAACACTTGAATTTGAGTTAAACGTTCAGCAATTGCTTCATCAACTGGTTGAATTTCAAGAAGATCAACAAGCTCTAAACCAGACAACACGTCTTCAGACAGTTTGTCGCCACGTTTAGTTGTACCGCCACCATTCGACTCTTGGCCATTCAGTAGACGGATTACACGTTCACGTGCAGCTTCTTCGAAGATTTTGAATTCTTCTTTCAAGTCTTTACGGTATGCATCCAATTGCGCTTTTTCAATTGCTTGAGCACGTTCGTCTTTTTCAAGACCGTCACGTGTAAACACTTGAACGTCAATGACTGTACCTTTAGTACCTGATGGAACGCGTAAAGATGAGTCTTTTACGTCAGCTGCTTTTTCACCGAAGATTGCACGTAGCAATTTTTCTTCCGGAGTAAGTTGTGTTTCACCTTTAGGGGTTACTTTACCAACCAGGATATCGCCAGCAGTTACTTCAGCACCGATGTAAACGATACCTGACTCGTCCAGTTTAGACAGAGCAGCTTCACCTACGTTCGGAATATCAGCAGTGATTTCTTCCGCACCCAGTTTGGTATCACGTGCGACACATGATAATTCCTGGATATGAATAGACGTTAAACGGTCTTCTTGAAGAACACGCTCAGAAAGTAAGATCGAGTCTTCGTAGTTGTAACCATTCCAGGTCATGAACGCAACGCGCATGTTTTGACCCAGTGCCAGCTCACCGCCATCAGTCGATGGACCATCAGCCAGGACATCACCACGACCTACTTTATCGCCCAGGTTCACAAGAACTTTCTGGTTGATACAAGTGTTCTGGTTCGAACGGGTGTACTTGATCAGGTTGTAGATATCTACACCTGCTTCACCTGCGATCATTTCGTCTTCATTCACACGAATAACCACACGAGACGCATCAACAAACTCGATACGACCACCACGTTGAGCGATCACACATACACCTGAGTCATGTGCTACGTTCGCTTCCATACCGGTACCAACAAGCGGCTTGTCAGCAATCAACGTCGGAACTGCCTGACGTTGCATGTTCGAACCCATTAATGCACGGTTGGCATCATCGTGTTCTAGGAATGGAATCAGTGACGCTGCTACAGATACAACCTGCTGAGCAGATACATCCATATGCGTTACTTTTTCAGGAGGAATACGTACGAAATCACCTTGATGACGAACAGATACAAACTCTTCTGTTAAGTTACCGTCTTTATCCATTGCAGAATCGGCCTGTGCAATGACAGTACCTACTTCTTCAATCGCAGACAGGTATTCAACTTCATCTGTTACACGACCATCAACAACCTTACGGTATGGGGTTTCCAGGAAACCGAAGTTGTTACATTTCGCATAAACAGAAAGCGAGTTGATCAAACCAATGTTTGGACCTTCCGGTGTTTCAATTGGACATACACGACCGTAGTGAGTTTGATGTACGTCACGTACTTCAAAGCCTGCACGTTCACGCGTCAAACCGCCGGGACCAAGCGCAGAAACACGACGTTTATGCGTAATCTCAGATAACGGATTGTTTTGGTCCATGAATTGAGACAACTGGCTTGAACCAAAGAATTCCTTGATTGCAGCAGCAACAGGCTTCGCATTGATCAAATCTTGCGGAGACAGGTTGTCAGTTTCAGCTTGAGATAGACGTTCTTTAACAGCACGTTCTACACGAACCAGACCTACACGGAATTGGTTTTCTGTCATTTCACCCACAGAACGAACACGACGGTTACCCAAGTGATCGATATCGTCGACTTCACCTTTACCGTTACGGATTTCAACTAATGTTTTTAATACATCAGTGATATCTTCGTTGGAGAGAATGCCTTCAACCTCACGTGACTTCTGGTCTGTACCCACTTCGTAAGGACGACCCAAACGACGGTTGAACTTCATACGACCGACTGGAGATAGGTCATAACGTTCAGAAGAGAAGAACAAGTTGTTGAATAAGTTTTCAGCAGCTTCTTTTGTTGGTGGCTCGCCCGGACGCATCACTTTGTAGATTTCTACCAATGCTTCTTCACGATTGCTCGTTGTATCTGCACGTAGAGAATCTGCAACGAATGAACCGCGGTCGATATCATTGGTGAACAAAATATTAAACTGCTTCACGCCGCCTTCTGCAATTTTCACCATGATTTCATGACTTAATACAGTATTGGCTGCAATCACATCACCATCTTTTAATGGGATGTCTTCAGCAGTGATACGCTCATACAGGTACTCATCAGGCACTGCAAGTTTTTCAAGACCTGAAGCTTCCATTTGACGTACATGACGCGCATTGATACGTTTACCTTGCTCAACAATTGCCTTGCCATCCTTGTCCAGGATATCAAATTGTGCCATTTCGCCACGCAGACGTTCAGGCACCAAGTCAATCTGGTAGCTACCCATGTCAAGATACACAGGTACTTTCTCGTAGAACATGTCGAGAATGTTTTCGTTGCTATAACCCAAGGCACGAAGCACCACAGTCGCAAGCAATTTACGACGACGGTCAATACGTACATAGACGAGGTCTTTGGCATCGAATTCAAAGTCTAACCATGAACCACGGTAAGGAATGATACGCGCTGAATAAAGGACTTTACCACTTGAGTGAGTCTTGCCTTTATCGTGGTCAAAGAATACGCCTGGTGAACGATGTAATTGTGACACGATCACACGCTCGGTACCATTAATTACAAAGGTACCGTTATCCGTCATTAATGGCATTTCGCCCATATAGACTTCTTGTTCACGTACGTCTTTAATTGACTTCGTTTCACGATCTTTCAGGATCAAACGAATTTTTACACGCATTGGTGCTGCATAAGTTGAGCCACGAAGAATACATTCGCGTACATCAAACTCAGGCTTACCAAGACTATACTCAACAAATTCTAAAGCAGCATTGCCAGAATAACTTTCAATAGGAAAAACTGAACGAAATGCGGCTTGGAGACCGATATCTTCGCGGTTTTTTGGTGATTTGCCATCTTGTAAGAATGTTCTGTACGAGTCGACTTGAATCGCGAGCAAGTACGGAGCATCCATGACGCTAGGCAATTTACCAAAATTCTTACGGATCCGTTTCTTTTCGGTATATGAGTATGCCATCTGGAGTCCTCGGAAAGTGTAAACCAAGCCCGCCTGCAGAACGGGCTCAGAAGGAATTACGCTGGCCGATATGGCCACCACTCTTTACAAATGCTGCAATTTTTAGTGGTATTAAAACGCTTATCAATATTTTTTAATGAAAAATATTGGTAAACGTTTGTTCATTATGTTTATTTTCAATTTGTATGATTTTTATATCATGCAAACAAAAATCGAGCCGATTATTGTAACGCAAAAAGGCTGATGACCCAAGAGCCATCAGCCAATTTTTGGAGCCGATTATAAAAAAACCGGCTCCCTTAAGAAATTACTTAAGAGTAACTGTAGCACCAGCTTCTTCAAGTTTCTTCTTAAGCTCTTCGCCTTCTTCTTTAGAAACGCCTTCTTTAAGAACTGCAGGAGCGCCTTCAACCATGTCTTTAGCTTCTTTCAAGCCAAGGCCAGTCGCTTCACGAACTGCTTTAATTACAGCAACTTTGTTCGCGCCGAAAGAAGTCAATTCAACATTGAATTCAGTTTGTTCTTCAGCAGCAGCAGTAGCAGGACCAGCAGCAACAGCTACGGCAGCAGCAGATACATTGAATTTCTCTTCGAAAGCAGAGATAAGTTCAACAAGTTCAAGAACAGTTTTTTCAGCAACTGCATTTAGGATTTCTTCGTTTGTTAAAGCCATGAGATTAACTCCAAATGGGTATTGAATGATGTGTGTTTAAGTTTGAGCTTAAGCAGCTTCTGACTCGTTTTTCTCTTGAAGCGCTGTAAGTAAGCGGCCCAATTTCGAAATAGGAGCTTGAAGAACGTTTGCAAGCATAGTAAGCGCTTTCTCTTGGTTCGGAAGATTCGCGATTACGCTAACTTCTGCACCTTGATAAAGTTTGCCATCAAATGCAGCAGCTTTAAGTTCAAATGCTTTATTAGTTTTAGCGAATTCTTCGAACAAACGTGCAGCAGCACCCATGTCGTCTTCAGAATTCGAGAAAGCTAAGATTGTTGGGCCAACAAGGTTGTCGTTCAAGATATTGAATTGAGTATCTTGAAGAGCACGCTTAGCCAAAGTGTTACGAACGATACGTGTAGTAACACCAAGTTTACGCGCTTCAACACGTAGAGTAGTTAACTGCTCTACAGTCAAACCTTGGTAGTCAGCAACAACAGCAGCAAATGCAGTAGAAGCAACTTCAGCTACTTCAGCTACGATCTGTTTTTTGCCTTCGATAAGAAGAGCCATTGTAAAACCTCCTAACGGTGATTTATGTACTTACGCGAAGTACACTCCCAATTCGCAAGACCATCACTGGACTCACACGCGGAGGATGAACAAATCACACCACCGCGTCTACGCAGGCTGAGCTATTAAGAGAGAAGCATAAAACTTCCCTCGCCCGCGGTCTTTGACGCTGATAAATTTTCATTTATCAATTCAAAGTTTGCCTAAATTATCCCCTCTCCTTTTAGGAGAGGGCTAGGGAGAGGTTTAACCCTCTTCCCGACCTTCTTCCAGAGGGAGAAGGAGACATCTTCAGGGCTTTAAAATTCTGTAATAAGTCGAGACTTATTTAGAAACGTTTGCTACATCAACGATCAAACCAGGGCCCATAGTTGAGCTCAAAGTGATCTTTTGAATGTATACGCCTTTAGACGTAGCAGGTTTCAAACGCTTCAAGTCAGCAACAAGCGCTTCAACGTTTTGACGAACAGCAGCAGCTTCAAAACCTACCTGACCGATCGCAGCATGGATAATACCAGCTTTGTCTACGCGGTAACGTGCTTGACCAGCTTTTGCATTTTTAACTGCAGTAGCAACGTCAGGAGTTACAGTACCCACTTTAGGGTTTGGCATTAAGCCACGTGGACCAAGGATCGTACCAAGTTTACCTACAACGCGCATTGCATCTGGAGCAGCAATTACTACGTCAAAGTCAAGGTTACCCGCTTGGATGCTTTCAGCAAGATCGTCGAAACCAACAACGTCTGCGCCTTCAGCTTTAGCAGCTTCAGCAGCAGCGCCTTGAGCGAATACAGCTACACGTACAGTTTTACCAGTACCTGCAGGAAGTGTAGTCGCGCCACGAACAACTTGGTCAGATTTACGAGGATCAACACCTAGGTTTACCGCGATATCTAGAGATTCTTTGAATTTAGGAGCTGGAAGGCTCTCTAAAACTGCAACAGCTTCTTCTAGCGTGTAAACTTTGTGTGCTTCTACAGCAGCTACAATCGCTTTTTGACGTTTAGTTAATTTAGCCATGTCTTAAAGCTCCACTTCCAAGCCCATAGAACGCGCAGAACCAGCAATGGTACGTACACGTGCGTCTAAATCAGCACCAGTCAAATCTGGTTCTTTAGTAGTCGCGATTTCTTCGATTTGAGCACGAGTCAACTTACCAACTTTAGTTTTGTTAGGTACAGCTGAACCCTTCTGGATACCAGCAGCTTTCTTAAGAAGAACAGCAGCAGGTGGAGTTTTCATGATGAATGTGAACGACTTGTCGTTGTACACAGTGATCACGACTGGAATTGGCAGACCAGCTTCAACTTTTTGTGTAGCAGCATTGAATTCTTTACAGAATGCCATGATGTTTACACCACGTTGACCTAGTGCAGGACCAATCGGTGGAGATGGATTCGCTTTACCAGCTGGAACTTGCAGCTTGATATAGCCGTCAATCTTCTTAGCCATTTCAAATTACCTCTGGGTGCAAACGCCGATTAAGGCTCCCCAATGATTTCAAGTAACGATACCGTTACAACAACAATGCCTGACTTATAAATAAGTCAGGCGTTTTCAACCCATACAAATTAGACTGATTTTTCGACTTGACGAAATTCCAATTCAACTTGAGTTGGTCGGTTAAATACATTAATAGTCAGCGTTAAACGCGACTTTTCGTACTGAACTTCTTCCACCACACCTTTAAAGTCGGTGAATGGACCGTCAACCACGAGTAATTCTTCGCCTGGCTCAAACATCGTCTTAGGACGAGGCGCTTCACCAGTATTGCGTACACGCGCAAGAATCGCATCTGCTTCTTTTTGCGTAATCGGTGCCGGTTTTTCAGCCGTACCACCAATAAAACCTAAAACTTTTGGACATTCTTTAACAATGTGCCAAGTATCATCGTTCATTTCCATTTCGACTAGGACATAGCCAGGAAAGAACTTACGCTCTGATTTACGCTTCTTGCCATCCTTCATTTCTACCACTTCTTCGGTAGGAACAAGGACTTCACCAAAGCTATCGGCAACAGCGCTACGCTGGATTCGATCATTAAGCGAACGCATCACTTGTTTTTCATAACCTGAATAGGCATGAATAATGTACCAACGTTTCATAGCTCTCTTACCCGATAATAAACTTCATTAACCAGCCTAAAATATAGTCAAAACACCACAATAAGATGGATGCAATTACGACTACAACAAGAACTTGCCAAGATGTGGACATCGTCTCTTGTTTGGTAGGCCAGGTCACTCGACGCAACTCAATTCGTGCATCTTTCAGCAGACGAATAAAGCCTTTGCCTTGATGGGTGGCGTATAATAAACCGAATGCTGCAACGATACAAGCCAAAATCACCCCAACGCGCACCCAAACATCATTCGCAGGTGCCCAGTACGCTGGTAAATATTGGTTTACCATCATTGCACCAACTAATAAAATCAAGACGATAACCCATAGAACCATGTCTAATGGAGAACCAGAACTTACATCTACTGCAGGATTATTTCTTTGAGGAATTGCCGCTTCGCCTAATGCGTCGCGTGATTTTTCATTCGACATTTTTGTACTCGTCGTAGGTTTCGCGACTTATTATATGACCAATTTTGCCGACATCAAGCGTCTTTTTAAAAACTTGGCAGGTCAGGAGGGACTCGAACCCCCAACATTCGGTTTTGGAGACCGACGCTCTACCAATTGAACTACTGACCTGCAAAACAACAAGTTGGAGACTAAACTCCAACCTGCTTGTCTTATTCTATGATTATGCAGTTACTTTAGCAACTACACCAGCACCAACTGTACGACCACCTTCACGGATCGCAAAACGTAGACCTGGGTCCATTGCGATCGGGTGGATTAGCTCTACTGACATCTCAACGTTGTCACCAGGCATAACCATTTCCACGCCTTCTTTAAGCGCGATCGCACCAGTTACGTCCGTAGTACGGAAGTAGAACTGTGGACGGTAACCGTTAAGGAATGGAGTGTGACGACCACCTTCTTCTTTAGAAAGTACATATACTTCCGCATCGAATTTAGTGTGTGGCTTGATCGCACCTGGTTTAGTCAATACTTGACCACGTTGTACGTCTTCACGCTTAGTACCACGAAGAAGAACACCACAGTTCTCGCCCGCACGACCTTCGTCAAGAAGTTTACGGAACATTTCTACGCCAGTTACTGTAGTAGTTTGAGTATCACGGATACCAACGATTTCTACAGACTCACCTACTTTAACGATACCAGTCTCTACACGGCCAGTTACTACTGTACCACGACCAGAGATTGAGAATACGTCTTCAATTGGCATAAGGAATGGAAGGTCAATTGCACGCTCTGGCTCTGGAATGTAAGAGTCAAGTGCTTCAACAAGCGCAACTACAGCTGGCTCGCCGTATTGGCTGTCATCACCGTTAAGCGCAAGAAGAGCAGAACCACGGATCACTGGAGTGTCATCACCCGGGAAGTCGTAAGTAGAAAGAAGTTCACGAACTTCCATTTCAACTAGTTCAAGAAGCTCTTCGTCGTCTACAAGGTCGCATTTGTTCAAGAATACAACGATGTAAGGTACACCTACCTGACGAGAAAGCAGGATGTGTTCACGAGTCTGTGGCATAGGACCATCAGTCGCAGCACATACAAGGATCGCGCCGTCCATCTGAGCAGCACCAGTAATCATGTTTTTAACATAATCGGCGTGACCCGGGCAGTCTACGTGAGCGTAGTGACGAGTTGGAGAATCGTATTCTACGTGTGAAGTATTAATTGTAATACCACGTGCTTTTTCTTCTGGTGCAGAGTCGATTGCAGCGTAGTCTTTCGCTTCGCCACCGAATTTCTTCGCACATACAGTTGCAATTGCAGCCGTTAAAGTTGTTTTACCATGGTCAACGTGACCAATTGTGCCCACGTTAACGTGTGGCTTATTACGTTCAAACTTAGCCTTAGCCATGTTAATCTTCCTCGTTTACGTCGAACACAATTCTGAGTAAAACCCAGCTCCGACATATCGTTTAAAAAAACCGAACACCAAATACTTGAAAAGCAGACTAAATAGCCTGCTTTTGGAATTTCTTTGCAACAAAGTTGCTAAACTGTAATCTGGAGCTCTTATCGAGATTTGAACTCGAGACCTCTCCCTTACCAAGGGAGTGCTCTACCACTGAGCTATAAGAGCAAATATTAGTACTTCAATGGAGCGGGAGACGAGGGTCGAACTCGCGACATGTAGCTTGGAAGGCTACCGCTCTACCAACTGAGCTACTCCCGCACGATGTTGGTACAAACCACTTATTGAAGTCTTAAAATTGGTGGTGAGGGAAGGATTCGAACCTTCGAAACTTTCGTAGCGGAGTTACAGTCCGCCCCCTTTGACCGCTCGGGAACCTCACCATTTTTTACACTTACATCAGTGCTGTTCTTTACTTCACACTACCAAACCTCTAAGATGGTGCCGGCACACGGATTCGAACTGTGGACCTACTGATTACAAGTCAGTTGCTCTACCAACTGAGCTATGCCGGCGTTTCTTAGTGTTTCGTACGTTTCGTATCGGAACGGTGTGCAGTTTAGCAAAACTCAGAATCCTTGCAAGTGTTTTTTTCAAAAAAAACGTCAAAAACTCATAAAATCAAACCATTTGATGATAATTCAACCGCTTTGATCACTGCGCGAGCTTTTATTTGAGTTTCATTCCACTCAGATTCAGGATTTGAGTCGGCAACTAGCCCTGCTCCAGCCTGAACATAGACCTTATTTTCGCGAATGACACAGGTACGAATCGCAATCGACATGTCCATTTCGCCATGCCAGCCTAAATAACCAATAGCGCCACCGAAAATTCCACGTTTTACCGGCTCAACTTCGTCAATAATTTCCATGGCACGGATTTTTGGCGCACCTGAAAGTGTACCCGCAGGGAAAGTTGCCTTAAAAACATCCAGGGCATCGACATCATCACGCACTTCACCCTGCACATTGGAGACAATATGCATCACATGCGAATAACGTTCGATCACCATTTGATCAGTCACCTGCACTTTGCCAATTTTTGCGATGCGTCCCACATCATTACGTCCCAGATCAATCAGCATGACATGTTCAGCAATTTCTTTTTCATCAGACAATAAGTCTTGCTCAAGCGCCAGATCTTCTTCTTTGGTTTTGCCACGTGGACGGGTACCTGCAAGCGGTCGCACTGTGGCAATACCATTTTCCAGACGCGACAGAATTTCAGGAGAAGAGCCGACAATATGGAATGGCGTGTTGTTTTCCAAAGTCTGCCCTTGCACCAGGAACAGATACGGCGATGGATTGAGATGACGCAGCGCACGATACACCTGTAGCGGGTCACCGTCGAAATCCGAAACCATCCGGTGCCCGGGTACGACCTGCATTACATCGCCTGCGCGAATATACTCTTTGACTTTTTCTACCGAGGCAATGAAGTTGTCATGTCCAGTGAGAGACTCAAAATGTGGTGGCGTATGTTTTTCAGCTTTCAGGCTGATTGGCATGGCAAGAATATTTTCTAATTCATTTAATTGTTCACGTGCTTTTTCATAAGAACCCGGAGCAGTGGCATCGGCATGTACAATCAAAAACAAGGTATCTTTCAGGTTATCAAACACAATGACGGTTTTAGACAGCATCATCCAGATATCGGGTAATCCGACCGGATCCACTTCAGGCACATTTTTTAACTTCGGCTCGATATAGCGCACGGCATCATAGCCAAAGTAACCTACCAACCCGCCAGTAAAACTCGGCAAGTCCGGCAATTCTGCCTGGGTAGGCACCTTAAATTGCGCCTGAAAGTCACGGATATATTGAAATGGATCAGCACAGTGCTGTTTTTCAATTGAAGCATCTGCATGCTGTACCGTCAGTTCGCCTGCATTGCAGGAAAATACCGTGGATTCACCTAGTCCAATAATCGAATAGCGTGCCCAGTTCTCACCACCTTCTACAGACTCAAATAAATAAGCCTGCTGATGCTGTTTAAGCCGAGCAAAAATAGAAAGTGGTGTATCGGTATCCGCCAGACGCTGACGGTAAACAGGAATGAGGTTATAGCCTTGCGCAGCAAGTTGCTGGAATTGTGCTTGAGTGGTCATGCGGTTTTTCTCTTTAAATTAGGGTTACTCAGTATGTAAATAAAATTGAACTGAGCGACGCCATCGAAAAACCTTACAACTATTCATTTTCTTTCCTTAGTACGCGTATTAGGCAAGTAATTCTCTAAGATCATCCACAATCTGCTGTGGCTGACAATCTGCAATATTTTCACCATGATTATAGCCATAGCTGACTACAACACAATCAATCCCGGCGCAGCGTGCGGCTTCAACATCATTGGAAGAGTCTCCAATCAATAAGACCTGTTCTTTGCTCACCTTATAATGTTCGACACAGTGCAGCAACTGGCGTGGGTGCGGTTTACGTTCAGTAAAACGGTCGCCACCAATGGTATCGGCAAAATAATGAGCCATATCCAAGGTATCTAAAATACTGCGGGCAGGAAGTTCAGGCTTATTGGTCACACAAATCAGGGTTTTACCTTGGGCTTTGGCCCAGTCCAGAAATTTCAGGATTCCCGGAAAAGGAACGGTATCAACGCAGGGATCGACATTATAGATATCCAGAAAAGTCGTTAAGAGCTCCTGATGCTGCGCCGGCGTGACTTCGCCAACCAAATGCTGCAATACACTCTCACAGAATATCGAGGTGCCCTTGCCTACCCAGGTCCGTACCTGTTCTTCGGTCACCAGAGGCAATTGCAGCACATTCAGGCTCATATTCATGGCGCGATACAGATCATGTGCTGAATCCACCAAGGTACCATCCAGATCAAACAAGATCAGTTCGCGCTTTTCTAATTGTGCAATAGACATCCCGACCCTCTTTTATAATGTTCGCAGCCACAAAAAAGGCATGCGCTGTGCATGCCTTGATTGTAACCAATCATTGGCTTATTTGAACAATAACCAAGCCATAATTGCTAAAATAATCAGCACAATCACTGAAATCAAACCTACAGATACATTTTTCTGGGTTTCTTTTTCCTGTTCTACGCGTGATACAGGTTGCTCAACCGGAATTGGGGTAGGCTCTGGTTTCACCGCACTAATGTCCACGCCTTCCGGAATAGGTGCCGGTTTTGGAATACCGACATTGGTTGGCATGCCATCACGGGTTAATTGCACCGAAGCATCACGATGTTTCAGTTCCGGCATTCCCTGATCATTCATTTGCTGCGCAGGTGTAGGCTCAGCGACTTCGACCTGTTCCACGACTTTTTCTGCCGTTGCTTCAATTTCTGCTGGAACTTCAACTGCAGCCACAGGTGCCAGTACTGAAAATTTCAAGCTGGCAAACTGAACAATGTCATCCTGTTTTAATAAGGTTTCCTGCGCAATCTGTACATCATTGACAAAAGTGCCATTCGATGAACCCAAATCCTGCACCCAGAGCGCATCATCTTTCAGTAAAAATGCCGCATGTTTACGGGAGATTTCCGCAGCCTGTAACACGATATCCGCAGCCTGATGACGCCCTACCAGCATGTCACGGTCAATGCTAATTTCCTGTCCTGTTAAGTCGCCTGTAATCGCGTGTATTTTCCAAGTCATGAAAGTTACTTCTCTGTTCTCTTTGACATTATCATAACATGCTGTCTGCAAATACGAATGGCTTAGCTTTTGGGTCTAAGTGTGGTTGTTGTAACGGTATTTTTACTTTTTTCTACCTGTTGAACGGGTTCTACCACTTGTCGCTGAATCACTGGTTCTATCGCGACCGGCGTGGCGACTACATTAACTGGTTGTGCCTGAACCAGTGCGGTCGGCACAGTTTGATAGGTCGAGTTTTGCAAGGGCGTTCTGGATACCGGAATTCGCTGTTGATACACATCTTCAACACTTTCTGGCAATTTGGCAAAGTTCCCGTCTGAATCGAGTGCGAGTTGCAGACTATATAACTGACTATAACGTTGCTGGGTCAGTTTACGCACTGCATTTTTATCCCCCACAATGGTTGGATGGATAAAGATCAATAAGTTACGCTTCTGATTGGATTTACCTTCAGAACGGAATAAACGTCCTAAGCCTGGAATTGCACCCAGACCCGGCACCGCTTGGCGTCCATAACTGGTGTTATCCGAAATCAGACCACCAAGCACAATGGTTTGTCCATGTTCGGCCAGAATTGAGGTTTTAATTGCACGTTTGCTCGTCACCAGATCCTGTGCCTGCCCTTTACTGGCCTTGACATCAGAAACTTCCTGTTCCACTTCCAGGCGTACCGTACCATCTTCGCCAATATGCGGGACCACCTTTAAAGTGACCCCGACATCCTTGCGTTCAATGGTGGTATAGGGATTAGCAACTCCAGCAGCACCTGTAGACACTGAGCCTGTCACAAAAGGTACGTTTTCACCCACCACAATATAAGCTTCTTCATTATCCATGGTCACAATCGACGGCGTAGACAACAGGTTGGATTTAGTGGTTTCTTTGAGTGCCTGAATCATCGCACCATACAGACGTCGGGAACCATCACTCCCTTCACGATAATCACCGAGTACCAGTGAGCTACCTGCGCCCACGGCACTTGCAGCACCTGCACCACCACCGGTGAGATAACCGGCCGCAATATTTTTCAGGCTAGTCCCAAAATTATCGAAGTTCACCAGTCCAATACCACTACTGATATCACCCAAGGCCCATTGCACACCGAGTTGATCCGCATCGGTTCCTTCCACTTCAATAATCGCGGCTTCGATAAGCACCTGTTGACGACGGATATCCAGCTGGTCAATTGCTGATTCAATTTCCCGCATCAGTTGCGGATCAGCTTTCACCACCAGAGAATTTTGTGTGGTATCGGCAATAATACTGACGCCATTGCCATTAAAACTGGTAATTCCGCCCTGCTCGTTATTCATGCCTGTATTCAGCTGAATGCCTGAAGAGGTGTTGCTACTCGAACCGGTAGTCGTATTGTTGTTATTTAAATTATTGCCAGAACTGAGTGAAGACGAGTTCGAGGATGTACTACTCGAATTTGAATTACTGTTCACCGCCTGCCCGCTTACCAAACCCTGCAAGATTTCCGCAAGATTTTTAGCGCTGGCATATTTCAGACGAAAAACTTTTAATCCACCCAAACGATCCGCAGCCGGTACATCCAGAGTTTCGATTACTTGACGCACCCGTTTGCGCGTCGTGGGATCACCTTTAATGATGATCCGGTTAGTACGAGTATCTGCAATCACCCGCACTCGCGAACCGCGGACATCTTTAGCTCCACCGGTTGCAGTCATGGACTCGATCAGTCCAATCATTTCTTCGGCTTGACTCGATTGTAAGCTGACCGCTTCAATGTCATTCTGACCGGTGCCATCCAGATTGCGAATGATGGTTTCCAGCTGGTAAATATTGCTAGCGCGATCCGACACAATCAGTGCATTTGTCCCCGGCACTGCCGCCAAATGGGCAAACTGCGGCATCAAGGGACGTAATGCAGGAATCAGGTCATTCGGATTGGTATTTTCCAGCCACAACACCCGTGTCACAATCTGGTCACCACTGGCGCGGCTTCTGGCATCATAGGGAATGCCTGAGCTTTTGACATTGCTGTCCGGAACCAGCTTGATGGTATTACCCGAAGGAATTGCCACCACACCGTTGACATTCAGTACGCCTAAAAACAGGTCATAGACTTCATTTTTATTCAGGGCTTTATTGGAGATGACTGTCACGTTGCCACGTACCCGCGGATCGACTGCAAAGTTTTTGCCGGTAATATCGGCTACTTCATTAATGAATGCAGTTAAGTCAGCATCTCGAAGGTTAATTTTCCAGGTTTGTGCATAACTCGCCGTACTGACCATAGCCATTAACGGTGCGGCCACACAGAATGCCCATGCTGATCGATTATTATTAAATAAAGCCATAAACTTTCGTGTTTCCTAACCCTATGCGTGATGACACATCACTTCAAATCTTGTTGTATGGTCATCACCTGATCACCACGTTTTATTTCGAGTTTGACCTGACCTTCACGCCGGGCCTGTTCCAGTAATCGTGCTTCGGTCTGTCCCTGGCTCAGCGTCTGGCCATTTAAAGACAAAATCCGGTCGCCCGGTCTTAAACCCAGGCGATTACGCAATGCAGCCGGCGTCCGTGAAGTTACTTCATAACTACCATCTGCTGCACTAACCCCCATATTCTGTAAATACTGGTCCTTGTTTTCCTGCATCTGCTGGATGGCCCGACCAATTTCATTCTGTGGCGAAGGCTGCTCAGGCATACCACTATTAGAAGGCATAGCAGGCATTGAACTTGAAGATGCTGATGTTTCCGGCACAATCGGCTGATTCAAGCCATTTTCCAGACCTTTGAATAAGATTTCCTGAGTAGCACCTGTGGATCGACGCAAAATAACCCGATCCCAATGCACTTCAGCCAACTCAAAACCGCTATTGGCCAACATTTCCCCGACACGGTAACGATCGACCTGATCATTGATTTTCAGTACCGCAGAAGAGTTATAACTTGGACTGGCGACCATCACCCCTTGTAAAATGATATTGGCCGTTTCAACCACACCCGCAGACTGCCCAACTTCCTGAAACAGCGAAAATGCACCGATATTCGGAATTTGCGGCTGTTGCGAACCCAATTCAACCCGATCCAGCTGCATGGCTTGGGGTGGAGCAATCAGTAACCAGAACAAAGCCGCCAGCTTCCAGCATAGATACAGGATGAGCAGTAACAAAACCATAGGTGCAGCACGATTGAGCTGTTTCAGTTCAATATTTTTTAAATCATTCAGAGAAACTGTCATCAATTCAAGCCTCCCATTAAGGGTTGGCGGGTACTGATCACATAGGTATCTAATCCGGCTTTACCTTCATAGGAAGGCGCATTCATTAAAAAGCGCTGGGTGAGCTGGATATCCAGCATCAGGTTCGGATCAAGCTTGATATTCAGCATGCGTTGATCGCGACTATCCCGAACATCAATTAACAGCTGTCCGCTTTCATCTGCGAGTTGTCCAGTCATGGCGGGTACATTCATGCGTTCCTGACGCTGAGCAAAGGTATAAATCAGCTCACCACCCGCCCATTGCATTTGCCCAGCCACCTGACTGAAACCCTGATCTTTTTTATATTTAAAATCCAGATCTTTAAACTGAATCGCAGTACTCGGCCATTGCCAGTCTGCAAGTTTTTTTAGAGTTTCAGGCGCGATCTGCCCTTCAAGATTTTTGACAATCAAAGACTTATTCAGACCATAAGCCATGATCCCGGAAAGCTGGGTATTGCCGCTATGCAAATCCACATGTGCCCCAACCCGCAGCAACAGCAAATCCAGAGGCCGTACTTTCCAGTTCAGACTGCCCCGAAGATTGCCTTTTTTCCAGTCCGCACTTCCCTGCCAGATATTTCCGTTTACATTATGCAAAGTCTGGTTATTTTTATAAAATTTTGAAATTAACCAGGCCGCTGGCACTTGTAATACGACAAAAATAAAAAATGCAACAAGAGTAAGGATCAACCATCTTAAAGTTTTCGGTTTACTGCTCATCCCCACCACGACCAATCGCTCAAGTCCAAATCCCCATTTATAATTTTTCCCTTATACTCACACATTATGCACACTTTTCTGCCAACGCCAATTCATAGATATAAAAAAACCAAGCAGGTATGCTTGGTTTAATCATCTTAGACTGTCTGTATGACAGCCTAATGACCAGATCAAATGGAGGCCTAGATCAGAAAATCGTCCAGCTTTGCGCCTTTTTCCAATTCTGCCACTAACCAGCGCGGTTGTTTACCACGGCCAGTCCAGGTATCGTTCGGATTGCTTTTGCTACGGTAACGCGGCTCAACCGACTTACGTGATGATTTTTTACGTTTAGACGCACCAAATTCAAGTAACTGTTCAACTGTCATACCCACTTTCTCGGCAACTGCCAAGATTTGCTGATAAGCGTCTTCAATCTCTTGATCTTTTTTTGAAGCAATCAGTGATTCTGCTTCTGCTTGTAAACGTTTTAACTCTTCTACTGATAAATGCGTAATATCTGGCATAATGCTCTCCGAAAAATAATATTATTCGTTTTGTTAAATAATAGCCCCATCATATTTATATTAAATAAAACATTCAATATAAAACCTTAGACCAATAACAATAAAGTTTAAAAAAAATTACAAATCAAAATGATTCATTCATTTTTAAATTTCATGTTGAACGCTTAATTCAAGTGCTTTGATTTTTTCGCGAATATGTTCCGGAATTTCTGTTTTCTGCATGGTCTTTTTATCGACACAGACAATCACTGCTTCTGAAGTAGCCACAATACTTTGCTGTTTTTCACTCCATAATAGATATTGCATTCTAACTGCACTATTTCGAATTTCTTCAATACGTGCTGCCACTTTTAAATGATCAGGAAAAACCACAGGTTTTAAATAACGGCACTGATTTGAAGACACTACCGTAAATACCGGTTCATTATGTATATCTAATATCCCTAGATAAGCCAGACGCGCACTTTCGATATAACGGTAATACATGGCATTATTGACATGTCCAAAGGCATCCATATCACCCCATGCGACTGTTTGTTCATAAATAACTGGATATTGTTTTAATTCTGACATTATTATTCTCAAGTCTTAATTTCTATAAAGTTTACATTCGATTCAAATACTGCATTTAACTGCTGTAGCAAGTCCTCCCGATCTTGTAAGGCAGCTTTAATTCTTAAATAACTCATACGAATATCATCCGAATACAAGTCAAGTAGTTGCTGGGCTTGATCTGTATAGCCTGTGGCTTGCAACACATGCCATTTTGCAAAGCTTAAAATCGGCAATGCTGGATATTTGGCTTCCCAGTGCGAAATCTGTTGTGCAATCGCCTCATAATCTGGATTTTGCCGCAATAACTGTTGCTGGAACCACAAATAAAAGACATCCTGATTAAATTGCTGTTCCATTAAATGAATCGCGAGCACTTCATGCTCGGCACTCATTTCTGGCATTCTAAATAATAATTTCAACCATAATAACTTGACTGAATAGTCACGATCAAATATCTGAGGTTTTAAATCTAAATAACGTTGCTGTAAATAAAATAAATCGTCCTGTGTGGCTTGATCATAGGCCAATAATAATTGTTCCAGCCATGTTTTTTTTACTTCTTGGTCCAAATGCCCATATTGGGTCGAACGTAAATATAACCAGGGAAACTGCATGGCAAATACTCCCCATAATGCAACAAGGCGCTGCTCATAGGCTGTTTTAACCTGCATTAACCAAGGTGATAATTCATGCTGATTTAAAAACTCCAAATGGGTAAGTGCTTGTTCACCTTGCTGTTGTGATAAATAAATTTCAATCCGTTGCAATTCTGCCAATTCAAATGCCATGGGATTGGATTGGTTTAAAGCAGTTAATGCATGGGTATATTGCTGTTGTCCCCAAGATAAACGTGCATCAATAATATGCTTGAGTAAACCCGACTTGGTGAAAGACTGCTGAATAAAATCCCGCTGATCCTGAGCAGCGTTTAATAACCAGATGACTGCCAATTGTTCATAAGGGTGCAAGCGGGAAAAACTAAAGACTGTTTCAGTTTTACGCTGTTCACGGCTGCGATACTGCTTGATCGCATACCAGATGCAATGCATCAAAAAACTTACACTGACCAAGGATGCGGCCAAAAACCAGAGGGTGGTTTGTAACTGCCACTCGCGCCAATACAGATAGACATAGCCAGCCCCATGTCCATAACTCAGGATACTCAGCACCGCAATGCCAAGTAAGCAGACAAATAAATAGGCCAGCAGAATCTGTTTCATAAGCAATTAGCCCACTAGGGTGCGTGTGTTTAATAATGGAATCGGAGTAATCGGGGTGGCCTTGATTTGATTCAATTGCTGAATCCATTTTTGGCTCTGTGCATCCGGCAATTGCTCCAAGACTTCAATCACGGCATTCAGTGCTTGCTGAAAAGCGACGGATTGGTCTTTTTGCAAGGTATTTTGTGCGATGAGCAAGCGCAACTGGGCCTCTTTCAGTACCAGATGCCGTTGCATCAAGACTGTGCTTGGCTGATCTGCGGATTCAATCTGAACCCAGCGCTGCCAGAAAGAGCGTTGAGTTTCTGGACGCTGACGATATGGTGTCTGAATTTCTTTTTCAATTTCAGTATCCATCTGCACCAAAACTTCTTTTACTTTATTTTGCTGCACTAATCGGCTGTTCACGAATTTTTTCAGCATGTCCTGATCTTTTGCAATCACTTGCTGCAAACTGCTGACCAAGGCAGGCGCTAAAATATAATCATCCAGCTCATTAGATAACTGAGTTAATTTCTCAATCGCAGTGGCGTATTGTTGCTGTTGCAGTGCAAATTCGATCAGATCCAGATGTTGCTGCACCAAGACAATATCATTTTGCGTTGCATCAGTTGCCGCTTCATTTACTGACGCTTTCGCTGAAGTAGCTCCAGCACTTTCCTGCTGAGCAGAAATCTGGCGTTTTAAAGCCACAAACTGATCATTGAGATTGGCATTTTGCTGCTGTAACTGATTAATGCTTTGATTAAATTCAGTCTGTGCTGTATTCAGAACATGAAGGTCGTAGCTGAGCTTGACCAGCCATGACAAACTTAAGATGAACAATACAATGAATAGTTTCTTCATGCGTTCCCTAATATCAGCCCCATTTTCTGCAAGATCGTATTTGCGTCTAAATCATCGATTTTTACGAATTGAAAACTTGCCTGATGCTGCTGTTGATATTCCCCAAGAATATTGGCCAAACGTGGCCCCAAAACCAAATAACAGGCTTGCTGTATAAACTCCGCATTCCTCTGCAAGAGTATCAGCCAGTTTAACCAACTTGCCTCACTGGTGATTAGCACTGCAAAACGCTGCTGTGTCTTAAGCAGCGCCAAATTCTCTGCCAAAATCGTTGCCGTCGTTTTAGGACATTGCCGCCGGTACAAAATAAAGTTTAAAACTTTAATATTGCTGGCACGTAAATGATCCATCATAAATTGACGACCACCTTCTCCGCGCCAGAAGGCTACACCTGAACCAGAAGCCAGTTGCTTCAACACAGGCAATTGCAGCATGCCTTCCGAAGTTTCGACCTCAGGCACATGACTATGAATGCCATAGCTCGCCAGTGCCTGTTCAGTGGCTTTTCCCACTGACACCCAATGCACCTGCGCCAACGTCGAGAGCTTAATACCCGCCTGTTGTAAATATTGCATGCCAATCTGGGCGGCCGTCGGACTGACCACCACAATAATCTGTGCCTGCTCCAGCTGCTGATACAAACTCGACAGCTCATCGGAATAAGGCATGGCATGCAGTTCGAGCAAGGGCAATTCTAAAACAGACACTTGCGCTGCCTGTAACTGCTGGGTCAAGCCTGCAGCACGATCACTGGGGCGAGTATTAATCAATAACATCAGTGTGAATAGAGTGCTTTCAGCAACTCGCCAGCACCTTGATCAAGCAGGTCTTTTGCCAGCTCTACACCCAATTGCTCCGCAGCTGCCATTTTGCCAGTATGCTGTGCCCGGAGCAAAACTGTTCCATCGACACTGCCCACACGACCTTCGATTGAAATCACACCCTCTTTGAGCGTGGCATAACCAGCAATCGGCACCTGACATCCGCCTTCTAGATAGGCATTAAAGGCACGTTCGGCACGTACACACGCATCTGTATCCGCATGCAGGAGTGGCTGAATCAAGTCCAGCACCGTCTGATCATGAGTACGGCATTCCAGTCCCAATGCCCCTTGACCCACGGCCGGCAGACTGACTTCAGGCGTCAGAGTATGACGAATACGTTCTGCCAGACCCAAGCGTTTTAAACCGGCACTGGCCAGAATAATCGCATCATACTGGCCTGCATCCAGTTTAGATAAACGTGTGCCGACATTACCGCGTAAATCGATAATGTCCAGATCTGGACGCTGTTTTAAAATCTGGGTTTTACGGCGCAAGCTTGAGGTTCCGACTTTGGCGCCTTGTGGCAATTCTTCAAAACTAGTGTAGGTATTCGACACAAAGGCATCTAAGGGATCTTCACGTTCACAGATCACTGCCAGACTCAGACCTTCGGGCAAGGCCATCGGGACATCTTTCATGGAATGCACAGCCAGATCTGCACGACCATCCAGTAAAGCGGCTTCTAATTCTTTTACAAACAGTCCTTTTCCACCAATTTTAGCCAGTGGTGTATCTAGAATTTTATCGCCCTGTGTAACAAAAGTGACTAACTCGACCTGCAAACCAGCGTGCAAATCTTGTAGGCGCGCACGGATGTGTTCCGCTTGCCAAAGCGCAAGTGGACTTTGTCGAGTTGCAATTTTTAGGGTCTTCATAAATTTCAATAACAGTAAATGAGAACAATAGTCTAAACTTAACCTGCTCACTTGAAAATGCAAGTGAATTTATACAAGTTTAAACTCAATGCTCTCATTCATCCCCTGCTAAAGCTTTTGAATCCGATCTCGTAAAAACGGTAAATGTCGCCGACTAACCGCCAAACGATCGTCCAGCTCACGACAACGTACCTGATACTGACCAGAACTCACCACTTCCAGACCATCCAGATAATGCACCGAGATCAAGGCATTACGATGAATCCGGATAAACTGGTTCCCAAACTCCTGCTCTAACTCCTTTAAGGTTTCATCAATCAATACACTGCCGTTTTTATGACGCACAGTGACATATTTCTGATCCGCCAGAAAATAATAGATATTTTCAACTGGCACCAATTCGACACCACGATAGGTCTTTGCCGCAATCTGCTGGCGGCTGATATTGATCTCGTCCATATTTTCTTTTTGTTTTAGTTGGCTCATTTGAGCTTGGGTAAGTTTAGTTAAGTGCTCTAAAACCTGTGCCAATTCCTGTTGCATCACCGGTTTAAGTAAGTAGCCTTCGGCATTTGATTTAAATGCATCCAGCGCATGTTGGTCATAGGCCGTACAAAAGACAATGGCCGGCATTGGATCCAGTTGACGCAAATGTTGCGCACAAGCCAGTCCGTTCATTTCAGGCATTTGAATATCTAATAGGATGACATCGGGTTCGTATTGGTGAGCCAGATCAATCGCTTGACGGCCATGGCTTGCTGTCGCCACCACATCATGCCCCAGTTGAGAGACCAAACGTGATAAACGCTCGACGGCCAAAGGCTCATCATCACAAATCAGGATGTCCATTTCTCCTCCTTACCCAGTTAAGATTATCAGATGAATGATAAAGCTAACTGCGATTTCTTTGATTTATTTTTATTTATATTGATATCGCACTACCGTCGTAAACATCCCTTCGCCGGCAAAGGTTTGAAAAGTCACACTGGGTCCATAATAAGCTTGCAGACGCTGTCTGACATTTTCTATTGCAATACCATGTCCCTTTTTTAAAGTTTTATTATCCTGTGCATAAGGGTTCGTTATGATGATATTAATTTGATTTTGCAATATTTCAACCAATATGCTTATGGTACTCTTTGTAAGAATTTTTTCAACTCCATGGAAAATACTATTTTCTAGCAAGGGTTGTAAAGTTAATAATGGAATTTGAACTTGTGAGTATAAGTCTTTGTTTTCTAACTTCCATTCGACCTGCAAACGCTCACCTAGACGGATCTGCTCAATCTCCAGATAGCGCTGGCACAGATCAATTTCCTCCTGCAGGCTGACCAGTTTTAATTCCTGAAAACTGGCACGAAATAACCGTGACAAATTCAGCAGCATGTGCTCGGCTTTATCCGGATTGATACTGATCAGGCTGATCACACTGTTCATGCTGTTAAACAAAAAATGCGGCTGAATCCGTGCCTGCATGGCCTGAATCCTAGCATTCAACTCACTATGCTGCTGCTGCTCCCATTGCTCACGCAAATAAAGATAGCGAAAACAGAAAGTTCCCAGCAAAATTCCCAGACTTAAATGGAGTCCGACCCGATCCAGCGCAATCGCCAGGTTTAAATCCTGAAAATTAAAATTCTGTCCAAAATATATCAAGATATTCAGGTTCACCGTAGTGAGCAGTACAATTGCCTGTAACAGCAGAAATCCAGAAATCAAAGCCAGTTTGATTCCCATACGTTGAAAGGCTTGATGGAACAGCTCGACCAGTGCTGCAAAACATAACAGTACCCAGTTGATATACAGCATATATTGCAGCAGGTGCATTCCATTCAAAGCCTGCCAGGATTGCGCTTCTGCAAGCGCCAGAATCATGGCCAGAATATTGCCGCCAGCAAACAGTTCCAGCAAATAGCGTAGATTGCCGATCTGGCTAAAAAAATAGGAATTTTGCGTCTGTTCGTTTATCGATGTAAAAGATTTAGCAGATGTGACTTCGGCAATGGGCTTTGAATTTGTTATACTCTTTTTCGTTCTACTGCTTTTAATCTGATTGAGCCGACATGACCACATCTTCTAATTCCTCTAATCCATCACACGCCCAGACTTCGGGTATGTGGGGCGGTCGTTTCTCTGAAGCGACTGATGCTTTTGTTGCTGAATTTACAGCATCTGTTCAATTTGACCAACGTTTTTATAAACAAGATATTGCAGGCTCGATTGCCCATGCAACCATGCTGGCAAAAGTGGGCGTACTGACCACGCAAGAACGCGATGACATTATTGAAGGTCTGACAGCGATTCAAGCCGATATTGAAGCAGGCAACTTTGAATGGCGCATTGATTTAGAAGATGTACACATGAACATTGAGTCACGTCTGACTCAGCGTATCGGCATTACTGGCAAGAAACTGCATACCGGTCGTAGCCGTAATGACCAGGTGGCGACAGATATCCGTCTTTATGTACGTGACGAAATCGATGGCATCCTAGAATTACTGAAAAAATTACAAAAAGGTATTTTAAGCCTAGCGGCTAAAAATACTAACACCATCATGCCGGGCTTTACCCACTTGCAAACCGCTCAGCCAGTGACTTTTGGTCACCATTTGATGGCTTGGTTTGAAATGCTGGTACGTGATTCAGAGCGTCTGATTGATTGCCGTAAGCGTGTCAACCGTATGCCACTGGGTTCTGCTGCACTTGCGGGAACAACTTACCCGATTGAACGCGCCTATACCGCTGAACTGCTAGGTTTTGAAGCTGTTGCTGAAAACTCGCTGGATGCAGTATCGGATCGTGACTTTGCGATTGAATTTAATGCCGCTGCATCTTTAATTATGATGCATTTATCACGTATGTCTGAAGAACTGATTCTATGGACATCTGCACAGTTCAAATTCGTGAATATTCCAGATCGCTTCTGTACTGGCTCTTCAATCATGCCGCAGAAGAAAAATCCGGATGTGCCTGAACTGGTACGTGGTAAAACCGGTCGTGTCTATGGCGATTTGATGAGCCTGCTGACTTTAATGAAAGGCCAGCCTCTAGCCTATAACAAAGACAATCAGGAAGATAAAGAGCCATTGTTCGATGCGATCGATACAGTTCGCGGCTCACTCATGGCATTTGCCGACATGATTCCTGCACTGGTTCCAAACATTGCTGAAATGCGCGAAGCAGCACTGCGTGGTTTCTCAACTGCGACTGACTTGGCTGATTACCTGGTGAAAAACGGCGTGGCATTCCGTGATGCGCACGAGATTGTAGGTAAAGCAGTTGCACTCGGTGTACAAGAATCTAAAGACCTGTCTGAATTAACACTCGAACAACTGCAACAGTTCTCTGACCTGATTGAAGCAGACGTATTTGAAAAAGCCTTAACTCTTGAAGCCTCGGTAAATGCACGTAACCACATTGGTGGCACTGCGCCTGCTCAAGTGAAAGCAGCCATTGAGCGTGCACATGCGCGTTTGGAACAACTTTACGCATAATTTTGGAGTATGGATATGTCTCGACAAGTTTTTTGCCGTAAGTATCAGGCGGACATGGAAGGTTTAGACTTTGCTCCATTCCCGGGGCCAAAGGGTCAGGAATTGTTTGACACCGTGTCTAAACAGGCTTGGCAAGAATGGCTAAAACACCAGACTACGCTAATTAATGAAAAGCGTTTGAACGTGTTTGAAGCAGATGCGAAAAAGTTTCTTGAAGAACAGCGTGAAAAGTTCTTGAACAATGATGAAACATTGGAAAAAGCCGAAGGGCTGAAGCCTGAGGCGTGATTAAGCGGAGCACTGCTCCACCACGCCGCAAGACAAGCGCTGAAAAGCGCGCGTAGGCTTGAATCAAAAAGAATCCCCAATAATGGGGATTTTTTTATATGCTGCTCTAAAAATTACGCAAGACAAACACCGAAGGTGTGCGTAGGTTTTAATATGAAAAGCTTCTAAATGGGGCTTTTCTTTTATAAATAGCACTGCTCTGCCCTTGCGCAAGACGAGAAGCTATGCTTCGAGTGGGAAAAAGAAAGCGCTGCTTTAAGTTTTACGTAAGACAAGCAGCTATGCTGCGCGTAGGCTTTAATCTAAAAGAATCCCCAACTATGGGGATTTTTTTATATGCTGCTCTAAAAATTACGCAAGACAAGCGAAGTGGACTGTTCCCACTATCCGATTTCACTTATCTCGTCAGCTTATTTTCAGCCTAAAACTGCTCAGCTTTGTATCAAAATACTGAATTGTAAAAGTAATATACAGAGTAATCACAAAACACAACATTCTGCTACAAGAAGCCACATGATTTAAAAATCTGTCTCTCTATAATAGGCTCTAAGAAGATGAGATATCTTTGAATAACTATAACAACAAGCAACAAATACCCCGATTTCATCCCAGTCCTTCCCCCAAAGGCTGGGTATTTTTTTGTCTGTGATTTACTGAATCCCTTGATAGTTGAAGCGCATAAAAAAAGCCCCCTTTCAAGGAGCTTCTCTTTTCATTTCGATTAAGGCTGTTTCAGATATGGCCAAGCCGCTTTCAGATAAATGAACATCGACCATAAGGTGAGTACCACTGCGGTGTATAGCAAGGCATACGCCAGCATTTCCAGCGGTGGCCAGTTCAGCAGGAATACGGTGATAGCGATCATCTGAAAAGCAGTTTTGTATTTCCCCACCGTTGAAACCGCAACATTGGTCCGTGCACCCAACTCTGCCATCCACTCACGTAAGGCTGACACAGTAATTTCACGCGAAATAATCACAATCGCAGCAAAAGCCATCGACATGGAAGGCTGCCATTGCACCAGCACAATCAGTGCAGCTGCGACCATCAATTTATCTGCCACCGGATCGAGAAAACGCCCAAAAGCAGAGGTCTGATTTAATGTTCGTGCCAGATAGCCATCAAACCAGTCCGTGACTGCAGCCACCACAAAGATCGTGGTTAAAATTATATGCCGCGTCATGTCGGGGTTATGAGCATCAAAGCCCATTGCAGGCGGCCAGTAAGCCACCAATAAGAATACCGGAATAAGAGCGATACGCGCCAAGGTCAAGATATTTGGAATATTCAGGATACGACCTGTAGTCATAGACACCGCCAATTGTTCCCCTCATGTACGATGAAAATGCACACTTTTTTAGAGGTTTGATCCATCATTAATAGGCTTCACTTTATACGAATTGACTTGCAGTGTCACTAGGCAAACACCGTCACTGTTTGTCTTGCCATCGCAATCAGGCGATTTTCGGCATCCCAGAGATAGGCATGCTCCGTCGCATAACCATCCGCAGCATAGTCGGTAAATACTTTATATTTAAACCAATCATGCAATTGATGTTGAACCGGATGCACATAGGTCACTGTCCAGGTCAGACTACTCGCAGGTGCCATGTTTTTAAACATCGGTAACACCCCGGGTGGCCAGATATCAAAGATGGCCATCAGGTCTGCGACCAGAAATTCACGGTTGTGATGCTTTTCAGGATGAAACCGGCACCAGCCACCAAAGTCCGGACGAGGACTGGCACTACAAGGTAGATTGACATTCGCCCAGGCCACTTCGAAATGATCATAACAGTCTGGCATGCCATAGCCAGCAGGAATCTGAAACAGCTGCTCTGGCGCAGCATAGTCGGGTGCCTGAGCTTGTTGCTGAACCTGAATCTCTGAATCACGGGAAATACCAAAACTGGCAATCAGAATACTTTGCACCGCGTCGTCCTGCCATAAGCGCACTTCAATCGTGGTCACCGACTTGCCCTGCCGCAGGATTTCGGCACTCAGTCGTACTTTGGCTTGCTGAATCGGGCCGACAAAGGTCACACTGCAACTCAGCAAATGCTTGGCCGGATCATTGATGTGAGTGCCGGCTTTTTGCATCATCATCGCGGCAGCCAGACCACCATACAGAGTACGACCCTGTAACCATCCCTGTGGAAACTCTACCCATTCCTGTTCGGCAATTTGTGCATAAAGTGCATGCAAAGACATGTTGATCCCTCAGTAAGTCTTGATGCTCAGTATATTCGGCAAAATTCTTCAGGTTGTGAATGTCACGTGACCCAAGCGTCAATGCGCACTTTGACCCTTGCATTTAAGCCACGCGTCATTCATGCAGCACTTTATAAATCATCCGGGCCATGACTGAACCCAGTCCCGGTACCAGTTGCAGATCTCGTTCTGAGGCTTTCAGTACGCCCTGAATCCCGCCAAAATGGGTCAGCAAATCCCGACGGCGTTTTGGTCCGAGCCCCGGAATAACTTCCAGCACTGATGAACCACGCTTTTTATCGCGTTTGGCACGATGCTTGGTAATCGCAAAGCGGTGTGCTTCATCACGTACCTGCTGAATCAGATGCAGCGCCTTATGATCCTCCGGTAATTGAATTTTACTGCCATCGGTAAAGTGCAGGGTTTCCAGACCGGGCTTACGTCCCTCACCTTTGGACACACCGACCATAAAGGCATCCAGTCCCAGTTCCTGCATGACTTCCATCGCCATGTGCAATTGCCCCTTGCCACCATCAATCAACAGCAGGTCCGGCAATAGGGCTTTTTTATAACGACGGGTCAGCGCCTGACGCATGGCGGCATAGTCATCGCCCGCCTGAATATCATGAATGGAAAACTGGCGATAATCACGCTTGCGCGCACCACCACTGTCAAAGACCACACAGGACGCCACGGTATCTTCGCCCATGGTATGTGAAATATCGAAGCACTCGATCCGGTCTACAGGACGGCCGACCACCTGCTCCAGCTGATGAAAACGCTCATTTAATTCTATATGATTGGCCAGTTTGCCCTGAATCGCATGCTGTACATTCATCTGCGCCAGTTCCAGCCATTCGGCCCGGGTTTCGCGGACTTTGGACTTGATCTGGATTTTCTTGCCAAAATGCTGCGAGAGTGCTGCTTCCAGTTCTTTACGATCAGCCACTTCCAGATTAACAATCAGTTCAGCCGGAATTTCATCGGCCACCTGAAAATAAAAATTGGCAATAAAATCGGCCAGCATCTGCCCCAGGTCATCACTGAGCATATCTGGGAAATAACTTTTTCCACCCAGCATTTTGCCGTTGCGCACATGCATGATCTGCACACAGGTCACCCCGGCCTGATAGGCAATCGACAGGATATCGGCTTCGCCTTTGAGCTTATAGATCGCCTGCTGCGACTGTACGTCTCTTAACAATGCCATCCGGTCACGATAGAACACCGCTTTTTCAAATTCCAGCGCTTCAGCGGCCGCTTCCATTTTTGTGATCAGTTCCTGATTCAGCTCCTTGGTATCGCCCTGCAAAAAGCGGATCGAGTTATCGACATCTGCCTTATAGTCTTCCGGAGAAATAAATCCGACACAGGGCGCAGAGCAGCGTTTGATCTGGTATTGCAGACAAGGACGGGTCCGGTTGGCAAAAAAACTGTTTTCACAGGAACGCACATTGAACAGTTTTTGTAGCACCACCAAAGTATCCCGCGCCGTATAAGCACTTGGATAAGGTCCAAAAAACTTGCCCACCTGGTGCTTGCCCTTGCCACGCCCACTGGCTAAACGCGGATAGGGCTTATCTGCCGAAACAAAAATATAGACATAAGATTTGTCATCACGCAGCATGATGTTATACGGTGGATGATGCAGCTTGATCAGGTTCTGTTCCAGCAACAAGGCTTCAGTTTCAGAACGTACCACCAAGGTCTGGATATCATAAATCCGTGCCACCAAGGCCTGAGTTTTGGGATGATCCAGCGTTTTGACAAAATAGCTGGAGACCCGGTTTTTCAGGTTTTTGGCTTTACCCACATACAATAATTCACCGTCTTTGCCATACATCCGGTAGACCCCGGGCAGGCTGGTCATATTCGCCAGGATTTTTTCAATATGGGGGCGTGCGTTTTCGTTCACCTAAAGCCTATTTTTCACCTACAATCTGCAGATATATGTGATGATTGTTGCGTCATTTTCAAGCAAAAACACAAAATTCCCCTGAAGCTGCCACTTAATCTTAAAGTTCCTGTCGGGTTATCCCCCCAATCTATAATCCTCACGACATAAACTGATTGTTAAAAGCTATAAGTTTCAACCTTTAACTTTGTTATGCTCAAAAAGTCTAGTTTTGAGATGATTCGCATGACCCTGCAGCAATCGGGCATTCATATTGTTCAACCCTCCACCTCCACCCATCACCCGTCTGAACGTGCTCGCCTGATTGGTAAACCGCGTTTTCATTTCGAGCCGAGCGAGTAAGGTAATGCAACTGCTATGTGAACGGATTATTGGGCAGGATGCAGCCCTGAATGAAATTGAAAAAATGTTGCATGTGGTCAAGGCAGATTTTTCCAGTCCGGATCGCCCTTTGTCGGTTATCTTGATGCTGGGCCCTACTGGCGTCGGTAAAACAGAAACCGTGCGTCTGATTGCCGATGCGATCTATGGCCGCCCGGATGCCTTTTGCCGGATTGATATGAATACTCTGGCACAGGAACATTATGCGGCGGCTTTGACCGGCGCACCGCCCGGTTATGTGGGATCAAAGGAAGGTCACAGCCTGTTTGATGAAACTGCGATTGCCGGCAGTCATACCCGTCCCGGCATCATGCTGTTTGATGAGCTGGAAAAAGCCAGTAACGAAGTGATTCGCGGCTTGATGAACGTGCTGGATACTGGCCGGCTGACCTTGACAGCGGGCACTAAAACTATCGATTTTCGCAACTGCATGATCTTTATGACCAGCAATGTCGGGGCACAGGCGGCGCAGCAATATCTGGACAAACTCAGCTATCTGCCTGAGAAAATGCAGGCACTGTGTCTGAAGCGCGTTCCCACCCAGCGCATCATTGAAAAAGTCATGCAGCGTAAATTCGACCCTGAATTTCTGAACCGGATTGACCGCAGCCTGCATTATCAGGCGGTACAGCATGATGCCCTGCCACGTCTGGTCGAAATTGAACTGGATAAACTGAACAAGCGCTTGCAACATCAGCAACGCAGCGTGCATTTAAGCGCTTCAGCCAAAGCCTATTTCTATCAGGACCATGATATTCGTTACGGCGCCCGACATTTGGGCCGCAAGATGCGTACCGAACTGGAGCCGATTCTGGCGCTGTATTTTTTAAACCAGCCTGAGCAGTTCAGTCTGCATCTGGACTGTGTCGATGGACAGCTGGTGGTTCTGCCTGAGCAAGCAAAAGCTTAACTAAGGCAGACTCGATATCAGTCTTTATTCGGCTGAAGCACCTGTATAAAAGCAGTTTGATCTTTGGGTGAAACCAATATAAATTTCTGCACGCCCGCATCAGTATAGTCAATCCGCAGACGATTTAAAGATAAGGCTGGCGCAATGATAGAGTGGTCTGTGGGCTGAATGGATTGGATTTCACTTAACGGAATCTTCCAGCTTAACCACAGGCTTTTTATGGTCAACACCCCATTGTCCATCACATAGCGCGTACTCCACAGCGGCCACCATAAAATGATAATAGTCAGGACATAAACCGCAGTGTGCAGCGGATATTGCTGCATAGTGCCTTTGGCCTGCATGGTCAGCAGTAGTTGCAGCAACAGGCCACTCATACAAATCACAAAAGCCAGCAGCCACCAGTCTTTTTTAGAACGAAATACGTGCATCGATATCCCCCATATCTAAGTGCAAGATCATCATAAACAATTCCATAGCAGATGACAGGGATTCAACCCGGCAGGATGGAAATTATTTTAAATCACACATCGACAGGATCGTTCCCATTTTCGATCTCATCAGAAAAGTTCAGTAACTCAAATGATCTAATACACTGTTATTTGTGCTGATTAAATACTATCAGCAAAGACCTGAAAGCCCTGCGCTCAGCATACTTCGAGGCTAAAAATGGCAAGTTCAAGGATAGAAATTGACTGAATTGACAAAATTCCGCTAGAAATGCACCTTGAAAATCAGTCACCCTGCTCCATATCTATCAGGCTGATTGATAAAAAATAATGAATTGAAACAAAATCTTTGGTTCATCTTCTTTTAGAAAATTGAAAGGAAAAGTTATAGCGGGGCGGATCAGTCTGGCAGAAATTGATGACCATTGCGTCACGGCTTGATACAACTTGTTATGTTCTTTTTGGATATAGTTATCGTAAGATTAGCGAAGTCAAAAAGTGCGCGGGACATGCGCACTTGCTTCACAACATCAACTTAGAAGTCCTCCAAAATAAAGGAGATCAGGGCATGATCCACGCTGGCAATGCCATTACCGTCCAAATGCTTGAGGACGGGATTGCAGAATTCCGCTTTGACTTACAAGGTGAGTCCGTTAACAAATTCAACCGTGCAACGATTGAAGATTTCAAGGCTGCTATCGAAGCCGTCTCCCATGCCGATATTCAAGGTCTGATTGTGACTTCAGGCAAATCTACATTTATTGTAGGTGCTGATATCACTGAATTCGGCGACAACTTTGCTCAGGGTGAACAAGCGATTGTTGACTGGGCAATGCCAGTACATGAAATTTTTAACAGCTTCGAAGACCTCGACATTCCTAAAGTGGCTGCAATTAATGGCATGGCACTGGGTGGCGGTTTCGAAATGTGCCTGGTGTGTGACTACCGTGTCATGTCAGAACAGGCACAAGTGGGCCTACCTGAAATCAAGCTGGGGATCTTCCCGGGCTTCGGTGGTACAGTGCGTTTAAGCCGTCTAATCGGTATCGACAACGCGGTAGAATGGATGGCAATGGCCAATCCTAAGAAGCCAGCTGCTGCACTGAAAGACGGCGCAGTCGATGCTGTCGTTCCTGCTGACAAGCTACAAGATGCTGCACTTGATCTGGTAAAACAGGCGATTCATGGCCGTTTAGACTGGAAAACCAAGCGTCAGGAAAAACTCGATCCAGTTAAACTCAGCCCGATCGAACAGATGATGGCGTTTAACTCATCGAAAGGCATGGTTTTAGCAAAAGCGAATCCGGCTCAATACCCTGCACCAAAATTACTGCTTGATTCTCTTCAAGCGGGTGCGAGCCTGCATCGTGATGACGCGCTGAAAGCTGAAGCTGAAGGCTTTGCCAAAGCAGCAGTCACACCACAAGCAGGTGCCTTGATCGGTTTGTTCCTGAACGACCAGATCGTGAAAAAAACCTCGAAGCGCTATGAAAAAGGTGCGCATCCAGTGAACCAAGCGGCTGTTCTAGGCGCGGGTATCATGGGTGGTGGTATTGCTTACCAGGCGGCAAGCAAAGGCACACCGATCATCATGAAAGACATCGGTAACCAGCAACTTGCTTTGGGTATGAAAGAAGCCAATGGTTTACTGACCAAACAAGTTGAACGTAAGAAGATGAAGCCTGCTCAAATGGGTGAAACTCTTGCGCGCATCCGTCCAACTTTAAGCTATGACGAGTTTAAAGAAGTGGACATCGTGATCGAAGCCGTGACTGAAAATCCAAAAGTCAAAGGTATCGTACTGAAAGAAACTGAAGCGAAAGTTCGTGACAACACGATCATTGCATCTAATACTTCTACGATTTCAATCACGCGCCTGGCTGAAAACCTAGAACGTCCTGAAAACTTCGTGGGCATGCACTTCTTTAACCCGGTACATATGATGCCACTGGTTGAAGTGATTCGTGGGGCGAAGACTTCTGACGAAGCGATTGCAACGACTGTAGTACTTGCTCAGAAAATGGGTAAAACACCAATCGTGGTCAATGACTGCCCGGGCTTCCTCGTGAACCGCGTATTGTTCCCTTACTTCGGTGCATTTGACCTGTTGCTTAAAGATGGTGCTGACTTCCAGCAAATCGATAAAGTCATGGAAAAATTCGGCTGGCCAATGGGCCCTGCTTACCTGATGGACGTTGTCGGTATCGACACTGGCGTACACGGTGCAGAAGTGATGGCTGAAGGCTTCCCGGATCGTATGAAACCTGATTTCAAAGGTTCGATTCAGGTGATGTACGAAAACAACCGTCTGGGTCAAAAGAACGACGTTGGTTTCTACAAGTATGAACTTGACCGTAAAGGCAAAAAAGCCAAAGTGGTTGATCCAACTGCGTATGAGCTTGTAGCCTCTGTTGCAACTTCGGAAAAACGTGAATTTGACGCTCAGGAAATCATTGACCGTATGATGCTGGCTTTCTGTAACGAAACTGTTCGTTGCCTGGAAGACAACATTGTAGCCACTGCTGCTGAAGCAGATATGGCCATGATCATGGGTGTTGGTTTCCCTCCATTCCGTGGTGGTCCATGCCGTTACATCGATCAAACCGGTGTAGCTGAGTATGTTGCGCTTTGCAATAAGTATGCGCACCTTGGTAAAGCTTATGAAGCGCCAGAAATGTTGCGCGAAATGGCTGCTAACAACAAAAAATTCTACGGTTAAGGAGCAACGTGAATGGCTACTTTAAATCCACGTGACGTTGTCATCGTTGATGGCGTACGTTCAGCAATGGGTAAAACCAAAAACGGTATGTTCCGCAATGTACGTGCCGACTCGATGTCTGCTGAGCTTGTCCGTGCCCTCTTGGTACGTAACGAATTCGACCCGCATGAAGTTGAAGACGTAATCTGGGGCTGTGTGAACCAAACCCTAGAACAAGGTATGAACATTGCCCGTAATATCGCATTACTGGCAGACTTGCCGAAGACTGTTGCAGGTCAAACGGTGAACCGTCTTTGTGGTTCGTCTATGCAGGCGATTCACACTGCGGCTGCGCAAATTGCCACGAACCAGGGTGATATCTTCATCATCGGTGGTGTTGAGCACATGGGCCATGTGGGCATGATGCACGGCATCGACCTGAACCCTGAAGCGTCTAAGCATTATGCCAAAGCGTCGAACATGATGGGCTTAACTGCTGAAATGTTAGGTCGTATGAACGGCATTAGCCGTGAAGAACAGGATGCGTTCGGTGTGGAATCACATCGCCGTGCCTGGGCTGCGACTGAAAACGGTCTGTTCCAGAACGAGATCGTCGGCATTGAAGGTCATAATGCAGATGGCTACAAAATCTTGTGTGATATCGATGAAGTGATCCGTCCGGATGCGAACCTTGAATCGTTCAAATCTTTGCGTCCAGTCTTCGATCCGAAAGGCGGTACAGTGACTGCGGCAACATCTTCGGCGTTGTCTGACGGTGCTTCTGCAATGTTGTTGATGTCGGCTGAACGTGCGCAAGCTTTAGGTCTTAAGCCACGTGCTGTAATTCGCTCTATGGCGGTTGCAGGCTGTGATGCGGCGATCATGGGTTATGGTCCGGTTCCTGCAACACAAAAAGCATTGAAACGCGCCGGCCTTGCGATTTCTGATATTCAAACCTTTGAATTAAACGAAGCATTTGCAGCACAAGGTCTGTCTGTTCTTAAAGGCTTAGGCATTTATGACAAGCAAGACATCGTGAACCATAATGGTGGCGCGATTGCATTAGGTCACCCATTGGGTTGTTCTGGTGCGCGTATCACAACAACGTTGTTAAACGTGATGGAACAGCAAGATACACAAATCGGTCTTGCGACGATGTGTATCGGTTTAGGTCAAGGTATTGCAACCGTGATCGAACGTGTTTAATTCTTAAATACTTCAACAAAAAGAAACCCCGCTTATTGCGGGGTTTTTTGTCCCTTGTTTGTCCCCGAAAATGCGCCGACTAAATACTAGTATTAATTAAAGGAATCACCTGACTACACTTAACTCTGAGAGAAAAATGACAAATTTAGTTGTTAATTGGCACATTACTGAAGCATGTAACTACAAATGTTTTTATTGTTTTGCAAAATGGCAAAAAAATGAGAATAAAGAAATTATTCATAATAATGAAAAAATCATACAATTAGTTAAAGAAATATCGCTACTACCAATGATTGTAAATCAAAATAAAGGAACTAACTTTACTGGAATACGCCTTAACTTAGTTGGTGGAGAAACTTTTCTTTATAAGAAAAAAATTCTAGAAATAATTAAAGAAGCAAAAAAATATCATTTTGAATTATCAGCTATTACCAATGGTAGTTTATTAGATGGTGAATTAATAGAAATGATTGGAAATGAATTTTCATCTATTGGATTTAGCATTGACTCACTCAATTCAAATACCAACAAAGAAATAGGAAGAGTTGTAAAAAACACTCCAATGAATATCAATGAACTTCTAAAGAACATCCAACTAATAAGAGTAATAAACCCAAATATAGAAATTAAAATAAACACTGTTATTAATGAATTAAATAAGTTAGAAGACTTTAATTTATTTATCAAAAACGCCTCCCCAACTAAATGGAAAATTTTTAAAATGCTCCCAATATTAACCAAAGAAAACTCCATCAACAATGAAGACTTCTATGAGTTTATAAATAGACACAGCAAGTTTAAAAAAATTATTTTTTCAGAAAATAATGATGAAATGACTCAATCTTACTTAATGATTGACCCTCTAGGTCGCTTTTTTCAAAATAATGAACTATCTCATGGTTACGATTACAGCCACAATATTTTACAAATAGGAGGAGAGGCTGCAATAAAGCAAATTAAATTCAATATTCATAAATTTGCTAAGAGATCCAATTTAATTCCTTCTATTTCTCAATAAAGCCAAGTAATAAAAGTAAGAGATTTTTTTAAATCTCTTACTTACTCATGTCTATTTCTAATAAATTTAGTTACCTTTAAATCAAAAATTTTCATTTCCCTATTAGTATTATTCTTTTCCCAAAGCTTATACTCTAAAAAAAAGTTATATTTTTTAAAGACATCCTCTTTGTTTAATGAAATTGCACCAGCTTTTGCACGTTGTACTTCTTTTTTTAATTTTTCATAAAAAGAATTATCCCCATTAGAAAATTCATCGCTAAACATCTTTAATTTTCCCTCATAGCACATGTCTAATAAATCTAAAAATCTTAATATATGTTCATTCTGTTGATTTTGTTTTAACGACATTCTTTATTGCTCTCATTCACAATAGCGTCACGTAACCTTCCCCATTTAGGATAATCCGTCCTTTCAACAATATATGTCACAAGGCATGTACATATTTTAGCAATCTTTTCAGAAGACCAGTTTTTCTCTAATTGTGAGTAATTGGCTTTACAATTTCTGTCAAAAGCTTCAATTTGCCAATCTTCCCAACTTGTACTCAACTCAGAGTAGGTAATTTCAGATGGTTTAAGTTTTTCCTGTATTTGATCAATACCAAATCCTCCTAACACTCCAATAAAAATCGAAGCAACTAAAAGGGGAATTACTTTAGAGCCCTTTTTTTCTCTATTAATAACCAATAAATCATTTCTACAAGTACCGCATTTATAAACACCTTGACGGCCTATTTCAACCACCCTATTTGTTGAATTACATTTGCTACATATCAAATAGCCATTTGTTTCTAACTCGCTCAAACCAACCCTCTAGTAATTCTATGTTTTTTTTATAATTATAGTTATTTAAGAATCAAAATGTTATCCCTTTGTAATTTCAGTTGAATAATCAACCAATAAAACCATATTTATGAAGCACTTAAATTTTATAAATGTATGATCAAGCCTCTTTTTTCCTATTTCCTTAAAAGGGTATATATGAACATGCTTAAAACAATGATCGCAACTGCAATCGTAGCGACTTCTGCATCTGCAATGGCAACTGAAGCTCAAGTTACACCAGCAACTGTTGTAACTAAAACAACCCAAACTGTTGCAAAAGAAACTGCTGCACCTGTACAAGCAAAAGTTGAAGATGCTCAAGCGACTGAAACTAAAGCTGAAGCAGTAAAAATAGAAGCGACGACTCAAGTAGAAACGGCTCAAGCTACAGCAGAACAACACGTTGAAGCTGCGAAAACTGAGGCAGTAGAAACCAAAGACGCGGCTGCTGAAAAAGCAGAAGTAAAAGCTGAGAAAAAAGGCTGGTTCTCTTGGTTTAAAAAAGCGGCTTAAGCTTTTTAAAAGCATAAAAAAAGATGTCAGCCTGACATCTTTTTTTGTTTTGGAGTGTCTTATTTAAGCTCAAGAATTTAAAAAAAATCCTCAATCTTTTATTTAAACCTTCTGCGCCAGCATCGTGGCAAAATGCTGTTTAATCCGCTGGCCCTGCTCATCGACACGGTATAGCTCACCGATATCTTCATTGTATTTCACAATATTCCAGCCCTCATAATACCCTCGCAACTCCCCCGGCTGAAAAGCAAATGGAAAATCGGCTTGTGCCGGAATATCTGGCGTATCCATGGCACAGACAATCAGGTTATAGCCACCCGGCACAGTCGCCTGCTGCATCTGTGCAATCAGCGGTGGAATGGTTTTCGCCTCAAGGAACATCATCACCACGGTACAGTAGATAAAGTCATATTGGCCTGCAATACTGGTATCCGTGTTAAGGTCGCGGCGCTGCACCTGCACATGATCAATCTGTTCCGTCTGTACAATCTGTCTTAAAGTCTGCAAACTGTTTTCGTTGACATCCCAAGCATCGACATTAAAGCCGTTCTGGCTTAAATAAAGCGCATTACGCCCTGTACCGCAGCCGACGTCCAGCGCACGACCACCTTTTAAATAGGGCATGGCGGCCAGCACTTCAGAATGGGGAGGATTCAACTGATATTTCTTGATGAAGTAATCCTCAGGCCGGCAGTAAAAACGCAGCTGGCATTCGACATCTTCACTGGCAGAGACAATTTTGTGCCAGGCCTCAGGCTCAATAAATGGCGGTTGCTGCTCTGGTGTAAACACATGCTCGGATTGCACTGCACCAGATTCTTCCAGCATGGCAAAATACAGCTCACCTTTTAATACTGTCAGTTTCGCCCAGGTGCCGGCTTTAGTATTGTGCTGATTCTTAAAGCCCTGGGGAATACTCTGCTGGTTCCAGACTGGAAGTTCCTTATAACATCTCAACTGTTGCATAATTTTTGCCCTCCATATCATCCATGCTCCGCCTGCCATTCTTTTGGCAGCAGTAATTAATTCAGCATAGCCTGTTCAAATCGGAATTGGAATCAGCGCCTGTTCGCGCTGTGCCGATGCAACAGCAAGATCAATACCAGTTTTCTATCAAAATAAAAAAGCTGCCTCTCTTGAAACAGCTCGGTTGTATATCAATCAGGAATTTGATGACTTGATTAATGCAGCAGTTCCGACTTTAGCCAGTTGATGTATTTATCCTGATCCATAAAATCCGGTGCGCTCCCCAGATCCAGACTGAAATACTGCTGATTGAACTGAATCACAATCTGTTCGGTATAGTGCCAGTCCTCGATCAGCGTGAAATATTGATCCAAGAACAACCGGTTCTTGTCCCCGTTATTCATCCTTTGTAATTTTGGACATGTTTTATTTGCGACAAACTCACCGTACACCTGCTGAATATCAGCAAAAACCTGAATTGTTTGCATGACTCACCTGCTTAAATGTTATGTCGTGATCTGTGCGACCCTTTCAATTTAGCAAGCGAGTTTGAACAGCAGATGACAGTCCTATGGCAATCCTGTCATCTCAGTCAGCCTACAACTTGTTTTCAACCTCTTTCTGGTTAGCGCTCGCCACTCGTTCCGTCTGTTTATTCAGGTGCAGCATTTCTTTATACAGCGCATTAAACTCTTGCACGGCTTTATCGTCATAGAACATAAAGGTGTTATTTTTCTTTTGCCATTTATGCTTTTTCAATACTGCAAATAAGGCATCGGCCTTGGCCAGCGTCTGTTTTTCAATTTCAAAAATGACATGTGCATTACTATTTTGCTGACTGTCTTTCAGGGTCAGGCTCAGTTGCTGGCGATAACGGTTTTTAATATCCAGTTGCTGTGCCTTGTCGATCAGCTCGGCATCGCGCTGCTGGATTTTCTGCTGATAATTGTTCACAATTTGATGGACTTGCTTGAGCATCGCTTCAGTTTCTTTATAGCCTTGTGCCTGATCCTTGGCCAAGCGGTCGATATTCAGAAAATTCTGCCAGTTGGCGGCTTTTAAGTCGCGTAGATACTGATTACGTTCCTCGGCACTGTCGCGCAATTGCCCCAGCATAAACTCAGCCATGATGGCATAGTCACCATCCAGACGGTCATCTTCAAGTTCAATCTGAATCGGTTTAGACCAGTCCTGTGCCTGCTGCGCAATGCTCTCGGTTTTTTCTTCGAGCACGGTTTCATATTCGAGCAGCTCGGCCTGATGTTTTTGCTGAACTGAATTCTGATAAAACAGCCCAATAAAAATTGCCAGTGTCACAGCGGCTACAATCATAAAAACACGCGGCATGTATACGCTCCAGCTCTGTCAGTCAGATCTTGTTGATTTACATCCACTATGCTTATTTTTTAAACACAATTCAAGGCATTTGATTTTTCCAATAATATGTCTAGCTTAGACAGAAATTGCTCCCCTCACAAAGCTACCCTTTCCCAGCACACTATTTGTCGATCTCGTTGCATGGCAGATTTAATAAGCTTGTTAAACAAAGTTATCTAGACCGACAGGCGCACATTATGGGGAATTAAACGGCAGGCTCAGATTCAGCCGGTTCGGATCGAATTGTTCGCGGACAATACTCACATTGGTGGCATCGCGGTTAATTCCAAAAGGTTGCAGCAATACATACACCCCATTTCTTGGGTCTGAAGACTGCAAGCCCTGTGCGATGGCCAATACATATTCACGGAACACCACAGGCAGGCTATCCAGATCAGGATCGGCAGGTGCACGCATCACATCAATATTCGCGACCACGTCACCATCCACGCTATAGGCCTGAATTTCACGTTCAATTTTCATCAGGCGCATTTGCAGGGCCTTACGCTGGCTATTCTGTTCCTGATAAGGCAACATTTTTTCAGTCACGGCGCGCAGTTCCGGTTCCGCCATGACGGTCAGGGTCGGCAAGACGACGGAATCTGCAGCAGGCGCAGCATGGCTTAATATCGGTAGGCTAAAAGCAGTACAGGCTGTAAGAAGGCCGAGTTTAATTGGTGTTAGGAGATTCATCATTTTCACCCTCGTTTGGAAAAGGGAAAGCGTCAAAGCTAAATCTTACAAATAATGCCGGTGCCTATTGTTAAGTTTGATAAACGGTCAATGATGCATAAAAAGACAGGAAACGTCGAAAAAGAAGAAGTTGACACAACTGAAAAATAGAAAAGAGTGCTGATCTGGCTTTGGTGCAGGCAAGAAAAATCCCCAAACCAAGTTTGAGGATTTTTTGAATATGGTGGCGAGACCCAGGATCGAACTGGGGACACACGGATTTTCAATCCGTTGCTCTACCTACTGAGCTATCACGCCGATGCGGTGTATTAAGCCGTATCTGGCCTCATTAGTCAATCAAAATTATGAAAAAAATATTTGAGTGGCTGATTTTTGGCCTAAAAAAAATCCCTGATGGGATCAGGGATTGAAAACTTTGAAATCGTTTTAAAATATGGTGGCGAGACCCAGGATCGAACTGGGGACACACGGATTTTCAATCCGTTGCTCTACCTACTGAGCTATCACGCCGATGTCGCGTATTAAACAGTTTCAGCTGTAAATCGTCAAGAGCAGAGAGAATAATTTTCGTTAAATGTTTACTTTTCCATCAACTCGCGTGAATTTGAGTCATAAATCGAACAGTTTTTACCAAAGACCTCAGTAATAAAACAGATTTAAGCGTTTATTTACATAAAAAAGCAGCCTAACGGCTGCTTGATATTGCTCTATCTTCAGATTTTTTCCAGATTGGCCAGACAGCGATGAATGGCCCCACAGCCTGGCACGAAGTTTTTCACGCCTTTTTCTTCTTCCATGCGGCAGACTTCGCTGACCAGCCTTTCTGCCACACCACGACCGCGATTGGCCGGATGTACCACGATATTTTCCAGAATGCGGCTTTCGCCCTGTCCAGTGCACCAGATTGCCCCAATAATTTTGCTATTAAATTCTGCGCTATAAACTGAGGTATACTGTGCAAGGTTTTGCTCTAGTTGTTCCATGGCATCTGCCCCGTCGCTAAATTCCGGGCTCGTGTCATACAGTCGCTCAAGCTGGCTGCGCACTTCGTCATTTTCTAAAGAAGTATAAGCATGTACGGTGATAGGCATTGATAAACCCTCCTGAGCAATCTAATATGCGGTGACTTCGTCACGGCGAAAATATTTTCTACATCAATCATTTTGACGTATTTGAGGAACGTGTCTATGACAGATCGTATCAGTGAAGTGGTAAGAAATACCAACGAAACCAAAATTCGAGTTCGTTTGAATCTCGATGGTACTGGTCAAGGCACCTTAAACACGGGTATTCCCTTTTTAGATCATATGATTGATCAAATCAAGCGTCATGGCCTGTTTGATATTGATATTCATTGTGATGGCGACCTGGAAATTGACGACCATCATACTGTGGAAGACTGCGGTATTACGCTGGGTCAGGCATTTGCACAGGCATTAGGCGATAAAAAAGGCCTGAAACGCTATGGTCATTTCTATGCGCCACTCGATGAGTCTTTAAGCCGTGTCGTGGTGGATCTGTCTGGTCGTCCGGGTCTGTTTATGGATATTCCATTTACCCGTGCCATGATCGGCCGTTTTGATGTGGATTTATTCTCTGAGTTTTTCCAGGGCTTTGTAAACCATTCCTTGATGACGGTGCATATCGACAACCTGAAAGGCAAAAACAGCCATCACCAGATCGAAAGCGTATTTAAAGCATTTGCGCGTGCGCTGCGTATGGCCTGTGAAGTCGATCCACGTGCTGCCAATACGGTAGCTTCAACCAAAGGTACACTGTAATGACCCGTATTGCCCTTCTTGATTATGGCATGGGAAATTTGCACTCTGCGGCAAAAGCATTAGAACATGTCGGTGCCACAGTTGATGTGACCAATGATCCTAAACTGATTGCGCAAGCAGACAAGATTGTTTTTCCGGGCGTAGGTGCGATGCGTGACTGTATGCAAGGCATGCACGAAGCCGGGATTGATGAAGTGGTACGCAATGCCGTATTTAACAAACCGGTACTGGCCATTTGTGTCGGCATGCAAGCCTTGATGCAGCATTCAGAAGAAAATGGCGGTACCGATGCACTGGGTATTTTCGAAGGTGCGGTTAAGCATTTCCCAGAAATGGCGGGCTTAAAAGTGCCGCATATGGGCTGGAACCAGGTGCATCAGGTCGAGCCTGATCATTCGATGTGGAACAATATCGAACAGGATGCGCGTTTCTACTTTGTGCACAGTTACTATGTAGAACCACAAGATTCAGAATTGGTGGCAGCTACTTGTACCTATGGCATTGAGTTCTGTACTTCAATTCATAAAGAAAACCTGTTCGCGACCCAGTTCCATCCGGAAAAAAGTCATACTGCCGGTTTGCAGTTATTGAAAAACTTTGTGGAATGGAAAATCTGATTTTCCTTTTCTCTAAAAGCTCGCAGATTGCGGGCTTTTTTATTGGTTATTTTTTACACTTTTCATTTATAAAAAACCCCTTTATCATAGACTTGCTTATAAAAAATATAATAAAAACAAAGGAAAAATAATGAGTAATACAATTCAGGATTCGGGGTGGAATGCATCAGGACGTTTTGGGCGACGTTCTTATATCGCATGGAATATGCTGCTTGGTTTTTGCTTTATGAGCATCGGGATCATTGCTGCTTTCATTTTGCCTGGAATGAGTCCAGAGACTTTAGATGGTAAAATGTCTATGCCTTTAATGGTGATGTTGGTTTTGATCTACGGCGTTGCGATTTATTTTAGCGTGATTTTTTTAATTCGTCGTTTACATGACCGTAATCATAATGGCTGGCTTTCTTTACTGATCTTTGTGCCGGTCGTGAACCTTGTCTTTACACTTTACCTGTTATTGGCGCCAGGTCACAACGAAAGTAATGAATATGGCCCTCCACGCACCACACGTGGCTGGGAAACGCTTTTGGTGGTACTGTACCTGGTACTCGCGGTTATTTTGGCAGCCTTTGCTGTCCCTGCTTATCAGAATTATGTTGAACGTGCTCAACAGGCGCAGATGGAACAGAGTAGCTATCACACTGATTAATCCTGTTTAAATTTTGCATAAAGCCCATTCTGCATGGGCTTTATTTTTGCCTAGAGCTGGAAAAATGATTAAGCTGAACGCATTCATTTCATGATTAATGCGTATGGAACAGCGGCTGGACACTTTACCAAGCAAGGAACAAATTCAGGCCTTTCCTGTATTTCAAAATCTTCCGATGCAACAGATTCAGGTGATTAATAGCCTGGAACAATGTCATGCTCTTGAACAGGAACTAAAAAGCTGTGCAGTCCTGGGTTTCGATTCTGAATCCAAGCCCACCTTTAAAGTCGGTGAAGTCTCTACTGGGCCACATCTGATTCAGCTGGCGACTTTAGACAAAGCCTATTTATTTCAAATGAATGATTCGATCTGGGATTTTCTTAAACCGATCTTTGCCAGTCGCGAGCAGATCAAGGTCGGTTTTGGCCTGAAAAATGATGCGCACCTGTTCCGTAAAAAAGGAATTGAACTGAATAGTGTGATTGAACTGTCTAAATGTTTTAAAGCTTTTGGTTTAAACAATCCGGTCGGATTAAAAAATGCCATGGCGTTATTGTTTCAGTTGAATTTTCCTAAATCCAAACGGATTAGTACCTCGAACTGGGCCAGCAAGAAGCTAAGCCCGGCACAAATTGATTATGCAGCCGCAGATGCCTACGCGCCCGTGCTGGTATTTGAAGAATTACTACGTCGGGATTTATTACCCAGAGAGATTCCCAATACTTCATTAAAATTAAGAATCCGTCCTTCATCGACGGCTTAAGTGCTTGCATGGCCTGCTGGTACTGGCAACTTGATGTACGCATGAAAGCTGTGATGAACGCGGTCGATGAGAGAGCTGTGACTTTAGTAGATCTTACAGCTTCGATTATCGACCCGCTCAGTACACGACCCGTTGTGGAACATCTGATCGCCATTCAAGAGACGGATCACTAAAACCATTAAAATAAATTACCTCACTGCTACCTATCTATGGACAGGTTTTCTTTATTCATACCGTTTAAGAGTTAGAAATTTCGACTTTATTTGCTAAGATGAATACACTCAAATTCATTCTAAAGATTAAGCAAGGAGCGAAAGCATGCTGATCATCCCTGCAATTGACCTGAAAGATGGCAAATGTGTCCGTTTAAAACAAGGTCGTATGGAAGACGATACCGTATTTTCAGACGATCCGGTCGCAACAGCACAGCATTGGGTAAATGAAGGCGCTCGCCGCTTGCATCTCGTAGATTTAAACGGTGCTTTCGCAGGTACGCCAATCCATAAGCCAGTGGTTGAAGCCATTGTCCGATCTCAGCCTGATTTGCCGATCCAGATTGGTGGTGGTATCCGTTCTCTGGAAACCATCGAGCATTATCTGCAAGCCGGTGTTTCTTTTGTGATTATTGGCACTAAAGCAGTTCAGGATCCTGAATTCGTTGAAGAAGCCTGTCAAAAATTTGCCGGTCATATTATTGTTGGGATTGATGCCATGAATGGTATGGTGGCAACAGATGGCTGGGCCAATGTGACTGATGTCAAGGCTACTGACCTGGCGAAACGTTTTGCCGATGCGGGCGTGTCGAGCATTGTCTATACGGATATCGCGCGTGATGGCATGATGCAGGGTGTGAATATTGAGCAAACCGTGAATCTGGCACAATACTCAGGTTTGCCTGTGATTGCTTCAGGCGGCGTGACCAATCTGGATGATGTACGTAACCTGAAAGATCAACCGGGTATTTTAGGTGCAATTACCGGCCGTGCGATTTACGAAGGTACATTAAGCTTGCGTGAAGCACAATTGTTGCTAGATGAGCAACAGGCGCTATAATTAAGCCTGCTGTAAAAGAGGTCTTCGGACCTCTTTTTTATTTCGCAGATTCAAATCTCAAGTGCGACACATTTGTAGTTAGTTGAAAAAGTTAGGTGTATTCGTAGAATCATTGGACTTTTTCAACTCGCAATTGGAAAGCACACAATGAAGAAATACACCCAACTTTC
>NZ_VPEO01000131.1:0-1706 GCF_013417155.1 Acinetobacter sp. YH16052
CACTGTTAATATACATTACAGCTGTTAAATGTTTATGGAAAAGCTGAAACATAAGCATAGCAAGGCTTTCAGAGCATATAAAGATACAATTACTCCGTTATAAAGATACAATTACTCCGTTATAAAGATACAATTACTCCGTTATAAAGATACAATTACTCCGCATTTAGCACCATTATAGGAATTGTATCTATTGATACATTGGTGTAATGTGTATCTTTATAAATATAATTGAACCCTTTTAATATGAAAAACGAGCTTGTTGTGAAAGATAACGCCTTGATTAATGCGAGTTACAACCTTGAAGTAACAGAACAGCGCTTAATCCTTTTAGCGATTATTAATGCTAGGGAAACTGGGCAAGGCATTACATCTGATAGCAAATTAGAAATTCACGCACACGACTACGCTAGTCGTTTTGATGTGAGCAATAGCGGTGCTTATAAAGCGTTGAAAGAAGCCGTAAATAACCTGTTTGATCGTCAATTCTCATTTAAAGAACCTGACAAGCAAGGAAATTTAGGTGTAGTAAGGTCAAGATGGGTAAGCCGTATTAAGTATATTGATGCGACAGCAACCTTAGAAGTTACGTTTGCGCCTGACGTTGTACCATTGATCACAAGGCTTGAGCAGCATTTTACAAGCTACCAACTGAAGCAAGTCGCACAGCTTACAAGCAAGTACGCTATAAGGCTTTATGAAATGCTGATAGCTTGGCGAGCTACAGGTAAAGTACCTGAGATTGAGCTATCAGAATTTAGAAATAGATTAGGCGTAGGCGATAATGAATACACGGCAATGAATAACTTTAAAAGCCGTGTGCTAGAACCAGCAATCAAACAAATCAATGAACACACTGATATAACTGTAAAAGTAGAACAACATAAAAAAGGGCGCACTATTAGCGGCTTTTCATTTAAGTTTAAGCAAAAGCAACAGCCGAAAATTGAAAAACCGAAAGACCTCAAGCGAGATCCAAACACACCTGACTTTTTTATAAAAATGACCGATGCACAACGTCATTTATTTGCAAACAAAATGTCTGAAATGCCTGAAATGTCTAAGTATTCTCAAGGTACAGAAAGCTATCAGCAATTTGCTGTTCGTATCGCTGAAATGCTTTTACAGCCTGAAAAATTTAGAGAGCTTTACCCAATTTTAGAGAAAGCTGGATTTAGTCATGACTAAAAAAGATATTATGGAAGTTCGTAAAGAAGTCCATAGATTGCAAAATGAAGCAGCAAAAAACCCTGAACACCCTATCAATAATGGGCTTAAGGCACACCTTGAAGAAAGAAATCGTAAATTAGCAGAGATTAAAAAATCACAGTCCAAATAGCTTTCTGTCACGATCTTCTGTTAAATACTCGTTGATTTCAGCGAGTATTTTTTGTTTCTGCGCTTCATCTTCCATTTGTTTCATCAAGAAAGAACCCAGTAAAATTTTACGTCTAGTGTCGTCCTTTCTTTCTTGTGCTTTTTGTTTTGCCTTTTCTCTTGCTAAAGCAGCCTGTTTTTGCGCTTTTAACTGGTTTAACTTCTCTTGTTGTTTTGCAATTTTCTGATCTAAAGATTCAATACCCATTGTGATTCCAAAGCCTTTAAAAAACCATTAGAGCATAGGATACCTGCCATTGAGATTCAATGCCTTCCTAAGCTATAATGGTTTTCCCCGAAGGGCGCACTTTCCCAAACTAATTTCATTA
>NZ_VPEO01000132.1:0-1696 GCF_013417155.1 Acinetobacter sp. YH16052
GATTGAAGATGATATTGTCGCGACCAAAAATGGTCCACTGAACTTAACTGCGAAAGTGGTGAAAACTGTAGACGAGATTGAAGCGTTGATGGCTGCGGCCCAATAAAAGCCGTACAGGTCAAAAGCCGGTCAGAAGATCTAATGCCAGTCAGTTAAGCAAATTTTAGTAAAATGTAGTAAAAATGAGTGTATGTAAATACGCTCATTTTTTTATGTCTTTATCTGAACATTTAGAATCCACTCTTGAACATGCTCTCCCATCACTCAACCATTTTTGTGAACTTATTGATTTAAATTGGATTGAAACAAGCCTGCATCAAACAGGTAAGGCATCGATCAGAAGGAGAAAATTACCTGCTGAGCACGTGGTTTGGCTTGTTCTTGGGCTTGCCTTGTTTCGCAATCAACCCATCAGCTATGTGGTAGAACAATTAAAACTCGTGTTTGGTACAACAGATTATTGTGTTCCTAGTGCAGCTGTCCAAGCTCGACAACGTTTAGGTCGAGAACCCTTAGCTGCCTTATTCTCCTTAATCAGCCAAGCATGGTTTGATGAATCACAACAACAATATTCAACCTTTCAAGGTCTTAGTGTATGTGCTGTTGACGGGGTGGTTTGGTCTATGCCGCTGACCGAAGAGAACTTTAATCATTTTGGCTCATCTAAAGGTAAAACTGCTGTAGCACCTTACCCACAAGTTAGAGCCACGTGTCTAGTGAATACCAATACTCATGAAATCATAGATGCCCAAATAGGCAGTATGGATCAAGGTGAACTCACATTAGCAAATCAATTATCTCCTCCAGCACAAAGTATTACTTTGTTTGATCGAGCTTATTTCTCTGCTGATTTTTTAATAGGCTGGCAAACACGTGGAGAATCAAGCCATTGGCTTATGCGAGCTAAAGATAATTTACGTTATGACATAATTAAACGGAATTCCCCACATGATTTTCATATCAGGATGCCAATATCAGCAAGAGCCAAAAAACTTAATCCAGCATTAGGAGATTACTGGGAAGCACGTTTAATTGAAGTTGAGCAGGCAGGAAAAATCCGCCGTTATATCACTTCATTATTAGATTCAAAGACATATCCAGCTCGAACTTTAGCAAAGTTATATGCTCAACGTTGGGAGATAGAGATGTGTTACCGAGAAATTAAAAGCAATTTACAGGAAGGTAAGCACTTAAGGAGCAAACAGCCAGACTTAATTTATCAAGAATTATGGGGTGTCTTGATTGCTTATAACGTGCTGAGAAGACAAATGAAATATATGGCTCAACGTGCCAAAGTAAGCCCGTTGAGGATCAGTTTTCATATTGCATCTATTGCCCTTCTTAATTTACTCAGATTCGACTCTTTGGCTTCTGCAGGTAATCTACCCAAACATCTGGAAAGTTTAATGGAGAAATCTAATCGGTATGTTATACCTGAGAGAAGAGTGAGGAGTTATCCAAGGGTTGTAAAAGGAAAACCTCAAAAATACCCAAGAAAAAGCCAGTCAATCTCTTAACTGACTGGCATTACACTTTACAGTGGGTTTTTACTACATTAACTCATCAAGGTGATGCTCTAAGAATCTAAGCATATGTTTTAATTTTATTGAATTGTTACAGTGACAGGTTTTGCATAAATCGTATAGGTGTAATTTGGTGCCATCGTATATTGATAGCTTGGCATGACATAAGCTGT
>NZ_VPEO01000133.1:0-1687 GCF_013417155.1 Acinetobacter sp. YH16052
CATTGATAGAACAAAGAATAATGCTTCTAGCTATAGTCGAAGCTAGAGAATCACAAAAGCTTTCCCCTGATACCCCGATAGAAGTATCAGTGAGTGACTATATTCATCAGTTTAAAGTCGATAGTAATAATGCTTATGCCTTGCTTAAAGATGCTGCTAGGACATTAAAACGAAGAGAATTTAGTTATCTAGATAGGTATAAGGGGATAGAGGCTCTTTCGACTGCCAATTGGGTTAATAAAGTAACGTATGTTGATAATAACGGTTTGATTGTTTTATATCTAAGTCATGAAGTAATTAGCTTAATTAGCAAGCTGAGCGAACAATTTACAAAATACTATATCGAACAAGTTTCAGACTTTAAAAGTAAATATAGTATTCGCTTATATGAACTTATTATTAAGTGGTTAAGCGTTACTAAGACAGAAAAATACAGCATCAATGACTTGAGATCAAAGCTTGGACTTAGTGTTGAAGAGTATTCAACTATGTCTAATTTCAAATCCAATGTCTTAGACAAAGCAATTAATGAAATTAACAAACATACTGATATAAGTGTTGATTATCAACAGTTTAAGAAAGGTCGAGTTATCACTGATATTCAATTTTCTATAAAGTCTAAAGCTCGACCTTCTAAGCAAACTAACTCTCTCAAACAGTCTTTTTATCAAATGAGTGACTCACAAATTAACTTATTTGGAAATCAATTATCTCGCCTACATGAACTGTCTCATTTAGCAAATCAAGGTGAAAGCTATGAAGAGTTAGCCATTAAAATTAAAGATATGCTCAGAGATCCAGTACAACAAAAACAACTTCTTCCACATCTTAAAGATCTAGGTTTTAACGTTTAAGTACATTACAGTTCATGTAATGACGGACTAAAACCATAATTAAAGAACTATGCCTAAATTTACTGTTGCGGAATTAGCTAAAAAATATGGAATCGCTCGTACATCTATTTATGATCGTATGAAGAATGGTTCTATTAGTTATGAAATTGACTCTAAGAATCGAAAAGTCATTGATTTTAGTGAAATGCAACGTGTTTACGGTATGCCTAACAGTCAGGCTGACAGTAAGCCTGATAGTAAGGAAACTGACAACACTACAGTTGAACTGTACAAGCAATTGATTGAAGAATTACGACATGATAAATCAGTTGCCGAAGAACGTGAAAGGCGTATGTACAAAGAGATTGAGCAACTTAAAGATAAAATTGACAACCTAACATTAGCACTTGGCTATACACCTAAAAATATTCAGCCTGACAGTCAGGATTACAGTACAAATGAACAAATCCGTACAACTACAGACTTACAAGAAATTGTACAGCCCGAACAAATTACAGCAATAGAAAATAAGCCTATTCAGCAAGCTGCTACGATAACACCGGAACCTAAAAAACGAGGTTTATTGGGCCGAGTGCTACATGCTGTTTTAAGTGATGACTAGAGGTTGAATTGTTTACCAAGGCTTATTAAAACCGTGAAACATTGATTAAATAGTAGGCGTGGAACGTGAAAAATCATAAAAAAAACCCACCTTGGGGAAGGTGGGCTATCAACTAGAAACTACAGCATTGATTTCTAAGGATAATTATAAAGCATTTCGTATAACGTGTATTATGTTAATTTTAGATAAACTATAGAATCCATTAGTTTTTAAACCAATAAATTAAATATTT
>NZ_VPEO01000134.1:0-1683 GCF_013417155.1 Acinetobacter sp. YH16052
GGTGAATGGATAAATTACGCAGAATAACTTTCAACTTTTGCCAGTGTTGATCTGTCAGCATGGTACGAGGCATAGCGAATAGTAAAATTGGGTTTGGCGATTTGATTTTACTACTTCGCTATTTTTTAAGCTAAAAGTGTCAACACACCCTAATGACAAAATATAAGACTTCTACCTCTGAAAATTATAAAAAATCAATTTTTTTGATTTTTAAAGAATGAGGATATAGTATTTGTAAAATTACTTAGCTGCTTAAAACTTAATTCTAATTGGTTAATAGGTGAAAAATGAAATTAGCAGAAGCTCTCTTACTTCGAAGTGATCAACAAAAAAAAATTATTTCACTAAAACAACGTATCAATGCAAATGTATTGGTACAAGATGGTGATAAACCATCTGAAGATCCAAATGAACTACTAAAACAAGTATTTGCTTTAATTCAAGAATTTCAAAAATTAAGTTATGCAATTCATGAAACTAATGCTTTAACAAAATTAAATGATGGTCGTTCTTTACTTGCTTTATTGACTTTGCGTGATGAATTTGTAGAACAGCACAAAACCCTAACTGCAGCAATAAGTAATACATCTCGTGAATCTGATCGTTATAGTACGCGGGAAATAAAGTGGCATAAAGTTATTCCAGTTTCATCACTACAAAAACAAGCTGATGATATTAGTCTTAAATTACGTGATTTAAATGTGTTGATTCAGTCGAGTAATTGGAAAATTGATTTGATTGATGCCTAATAGTCCTTTAGATATAATCAAGTTGAACATACTGGGCGAGTACAAGATCCCTTACTTCCACAACATAGGATTGTAAATAAAGTGTAGTGGCTTGCAAAGCAAGTGGATAAGCTTAAAATTTTAAGTACAAATCAATCCATCACTTGGCATAACTCAAATCTTTGTGCGAACAAAGTTACATGTTACTTATAACTACCATGTACTGACAGTATGTTCACCTCAATTACTAAAAATAAAGAAATGAGCAAGCACCAGCTCAACTACATTTCTATTTTTAATTCGGTTCGGCTTTGTTGCATAACGAGCTGAAAGACAGATTTTGAAAACAGCAGATTCAAATCACAAGTTGAACCGTACCGGGTTTGTCGGAGACTTTTTTATTTAAGTTAGGCCACCTGACCTAACGGGTTAATCTTATCATAGTACATTGCTTCAAACTCAAAAGGCGATACATAACCCAGTGCACTGTGTACACGCTTTTTATTGAACCAATCTACCCAGTTTATTGTCGCAAGTTGTACATCCGCTAAACCTTGCCAATCTGCTTTTAGATATTCAATCACCTCTGTTTTGTATAAGCCATTCACCGTTTCAGCCAAAGCATTATCGTATGAATCACCAGTCGTACCGACTGATGCTCGTAAATTTGCTGTTTCTAAACGATTGGTATAGCGAATAGAAAGATATTGAACACCTCTATCGGAATGATGAATCACATTCTTTGGCATGCCTCGATCGTGCAATGCTTGCTCCAATGCATTGAGCACCATATCTGTATTCATTCGTGTAGATACTTTCCATCCAACAATTGCTCGTGAGAACACATCAATAACAAATGCGGTATATACCCAGCCTGAATGAGTTTGAATATAGGTAAAGTCACCCACCCATAGTTGGTTTGGATGATCAGCATTAAAATTACGTTTCACTAAAT
>NZ_VPEO01000135.1:0-1666 GCF_013417155.1 Acinetobacter sp. YH16052
GCACCTGCAAACGTGTCACCTCAGCTTGTGCACGGTTTAAAGTGGCTTGATTGCTTTTTACATCTGCCTGAAATATTTCAGAATTCAATTTAAAAAGCGGTTGACCTGCTTGCACATAAGAGCCTTGCTTAAAAAGTACTTTATCAACAATTCCACCTACTTGCGGGCGAATTTCAGCAATACGGTAAGCGACAACACGGCCTGGAAGATTTTCAATTAAATTCATGGAATGCGGTAATACCGTGATGGTACTGACAACCGCTGGTGGCATTTCTGTTGGGGACTGTTCAGCATCTTTGGCTTGTGTACAGCCGATTAAAAGTACAGTTGTAATAAGTATTGAACCTATTAAATGATAATGTGTTGACATGCTTTTTCAGAGGGGGGGTTTTAGATACTACTATTTTGAAATAGCAGTGTTTATGAATTGCTGATGTTGTGTGGAGATTGTGTGGAGATTGTGTGGAGAGATTAAAAGATTTATTTTTTAATGACACGCTTAAACAGCGTGGCTTGTAAATTAGTATAAATAATTTTGTTGTTCTACAATTTTGATCGTATCTTAGTTTTTTCTCATAGTTCATGAACTTTAAAATTCTAAACCAAGACTAATATTTATATAAGCAATTGAAAATACAATACATAGTTTCTTTATACACTTATGAAGTGAACTTTAGGTGAACATAAGTTAAATAGAAATTTTTAATTAGTTCAGCACAAACGTACAATCTTTAAGGCCTATAACTCGATACCGTTCTCTCTTTGATGTTTATTGCTATCTAATTGAGTGAACTCTGTGGAAATATTTCTTTATACATTAAGCGTTATGTATAGCCCAGGCCCTGTAAATTTTATGGGGCTAAATTCTGGCCTTACAGGTCAATTAAAAAAGACTATAGGATTTTACCTAGGCATTGGTTTCGCCATGTTGATCTTATTCGTATTGTTTGGCTATATAGGTGAAGCTGTTATTCCACATGGATGGATTCATTATATTGCTTTAGCGGGTGCAATTTATACATTCTACTTGGCTATAAAAATGATTAGGGCGAATGTAGAAACAACTCAACAGCAAGAAAGCCATCTAACATTCTTAAATGGCTTATTTATTCAGTTATTAAATCCAAAAGCCATTCTCGTCATTCTACCTGTTACGACAATTATGTACCCTGCAGCCAAAATCACAGGAATCATGATCTTGATAGTTTCTTTACTGATTTCACTTGGTGCTGTTGGCGCACCATTCACCTATGCTCTGGTTGGAAAAGTATTAGGCAACAAAATTGCTAATCCTATCTGGTTTAATCGGCTAAATAAGCTGATGGGTATACTCTTGATTTTATCAGGGCTTTTTATGTTCAAAGATTTTCTTAATGGAATCAATCTGCTTTAGGACAAATTAGCCGTTCAAATCGAACGGCTACCTTTTAATATTTATCATTTTCCATTGAGTGGGAGTTAAACCAAATGTTTTTATAAAATGTCTGGTCATATGACTCTGATCAAAAAAGCCTGCATTTAAAGCAGCATTAACAATAGACTCCCCTTGAGCAAGGTAGAACTTAACTGGATCTAAGCGACGCATGATCATATAACGGTGTGGGCTAGTTCCAAATAATAATAGGAAATCACGAGACAGGCTCCAGTGGTCACGATCAGCATGTTT
>NZ_VPEO01000136.1:0-1660 GCF_013417155.1 Acinetobacter sp. YH16052
GTACCAGCGTACGGCCCACAGAATGATGTCACGCTGAAAATGCCGGCCTTTGAATGGGTTCATGTGCAGCTCCATCAGCAAAAGGGGATGATAAGTTTATCACCACCGACTATTTGCAACAGTGCCGATAAAAATATATCATCATGAACAATAAAACTGTCTGCTTACATAAACAGTAATACAAGGGGTGTTATGAGCCATATTCAACGGGAAACGTCTTGCTCGAGGCCGCGATTAAATTCCAACCTGGATGCTGATTTATATGGGTATAGATGGGCTCGCGATAATGTCGGGCAATCAGGTGCGACAATCTATCGATTGTATGGGAAGCCCGATGCGCCAGAGTTGTTTCTGAAACATGGCAAAGGTAGCGTTGCCAATGATGTTACAGATGAGATGGTCAGACTAAACTGGCTGACGGCATTTATGCCTCTTCCGACCATCAAGCATTTTATCCGTACTCCTGATGATGCATGGTTACTCACCACTGCGATCCCCGGGAAAACAGCATTCCAGGTATTAGAAGAATATCCTGATTCAGGTGAAAATATTGTTGATGCGCTGGCAGCGTTCCTGCGCCGGTTGCATTCGATTCCTGTTTGTAATTGTCCTTTTAACAGCGATCGCGCATTTCGTCTCGCTCAGGCGCAATCACGAATGAATAACGGTTTGGTTGATGCGAGTGATTTTGATGACGAGCGTAATGGCTGGCCTGTTGAACAAGTCTGGAAAGAAATGCATAAGCTTTTGCCATTCTCACCGGATTCAGTCGTCACTCATGGTGATTTCTCACTTGATAACCTTATTTTTGACGAGGGGAAATTAATAGGTTGTATTGATGTTGGACGAGTCGGAATCGCAGACCGATACCAGGATCTTGCCATCCTATGGAACTGCCTCGGTGAGTTTTCTCCTTCATTACAGAAACGGCTTTTTCAAAAATATGGTATTGATAATCCTGATATGAATAAATTGCAGTTTCATTTGATGCTCGATGAGTTTTTCTAATCAGAATTGGTTAATTGGTTGTAACACTGGCAGAGCATTACGCTGACTTGACGGGACGGCGCTTCCCTACCCTCATGGCCGCCTCCCAGGAATCGACCCAGGTGCTTATCGTGGACATAATCCTTTACTCATAAATTTATCTTATTCCATTATTGTACCTGTCACGCAAAACTTGCAGAAAAGCCATAAACGCAGGAGAATCCTGTCGGCGGTGAGGATAATAAATATGGTAGCCGTCAAAATATGGACACCACTCGGTCAGAACAGCAATCAGCTTGCCGCTTTTGATATATCCATCTGCAACATACTCGGGAATATAGGCAATCCCCAGCCCGTCTAATGCTGCATCGAGCTGATGAATCGTGCTGTTCGCAATATATTGCCCTTTGACTTTCAGACTGAATTTCTGAGCATCTTTCTCGAATTCCCAGGCGTACAATCCACTCGTATCAGAATAGCGGACGTTAATGCAGTTGTGGTTCAAAAGATCCTGCGGCTTCCTGGGCTTAGCATAACGCTTAAAATGGCACTGTTGCAAAGTTAGCGATGAGGCAGCCTTTTGTCTTATTCAAAGGCCTTACATTTCAAAAACTCTGCTTACCAGGCGCATTTCGCCCAGGGGATCACCATAATAAAATGCTGAGGCCTGGCC
>NZ_VPEO01000137.1:0-1650 GCF_013417155.1 Acinetobacter sp. YH16052
TTGGTTAGGGCATAGAACACCCCCTGAACACGTCCAAAACCGCCTATAAACGCCTTTTAATGATCACCGCAAGGGATTACCCCAATATACTCACGATCAGCGTTTTATGACTACTCATGCCGTTGTCTGCTTTGTTCAGATCCCCCAGTAGCAGACTTAAACCTAAAATGCGCTGGCGTCACTGTACCTCCCACCCACATCAAGGACGGAAATTAATTATTTGGACGGATTAAGAACGAAAGAGGGATTTATTTTAATTCTACGAACGTTATAATCATCTAACAGCACGGAGATTTAATCTTGAATCTTATATCGAGTTTCAGCTCATATAACTTTCGTTATTAATTATTACCAGTAATTAATAACCGTGCATCCAATATAAAACTAAAGCCGATCATAAATCAATATGGTCGGTTTTTTTTATGGAAAATATTTGGATTTTTTTAGATTGAGCGCATAGATCGGATACCGTTACCCCCATCTTATTAGTGGGGGTATTTAAGAAATTCCTTTCAACCCCCCCTATAAACTCGGAGTATTGGATCATTTTTTGATCAATTTCCTGATTATGTTAATCCGTGTGCAAGCAGGACGCAATAGCAATGAAAAATGACCGCTTTCGTTTAAAAAATCCTTGAACTGGCATTTTGTCGCGTGATGTCCGATCCGTAGGTCGGCACACGCGACAAAATGCCAGTATTTTGCTTTTCTTTGTGTCGGCGCGGGACGACGCCTAAGTTCTACCGATCTGGACGCATACGGGAGCTGTAATCAGGGAAAAAAAGGATTTAAGAAGCATAAAGCTTCAGTTCGCTCATAGACATTCGCTCTGAAAGCCTTGCTATACAAGCATTACGTGAGATTTCGTAAATATACTAAATATACCAAGATCAAAAAAATGCCCTAAAAGATAGACTTAAGGGCATTTTGACTGGAGATATAAAACTAACTTGAGGCTAAAAGCTGAAATTCAAGTAAAGTGCGCCCTTTGGGGTTAAGGGGTCGAACCCCTTACAAGTCCTGTGGCTACGGGGTAGGCTTGCTTAATGAATCAATAAAATCTTTGTTATCCGTTATAAGACCAGTAAAAGCAGCGTCCACAATAGAACGATCATCTAAAACCTGAAATTCTGTCAATTCGGAAAAAGAATAATAATCCCCATCATCTACAGAAAACTCATGATCACCATGAAGATGTAAAACAACCGAAGTGACCTCACCATCACTTTGATAAGTTGTTCCACCCAAACAAATACTATATGAAACTTGTTTGCCTAACAAATCTTTTAAGTGTTCAACTGTTTGATTTATATCAATATTTCCCATTTAAAAAACCTCTATTTATTTAACTATTCAAGTATTAGTGATTTATCATTATGGTGAGAGTTGGAGAAGATCAGGGAATACTCACCCTAGAGCACTAAAAGCACCCTAAGCAGTATTACCCGAACAATGTAAGGCATCACTACGGAGCCGAGCCATCGTTTCACAGGAGCGCATCACAGTCTATTGCTGCGCTTGTTTTGGTTAGGGCATAGATCACCCCCTGAACACGTCCAAAACCGCCTATAAACGCCTTTTAATGATCACCGCAAGGGATTACCCCAATATACTCACGATCAGCGTTTTATGACTACTCATGCCGTTGTC
>NZ_VPEO01000138.1:0-1648 GCF_013417155.1 Acinetobacter sp. YH16052
GTGATTCAGCGAGGATTTCACGTGCTTTGTTGGTGATAGTTTTATTTTCTCGTTCAGCAATGATTTGAAGTTTATCTTTGAGATCATCTTCAATTCTAAAGCTCACCGTTGTTGTTTTTTTGCTCTCTGCCATTAATTCCCCTTTTTTCTCGTTGTCTAAAAACGTTGACGTACAAGGCTCTAAGGTGTGTTACCTATGCGTTTTTAATTGGTTTGTTAAAAATATCTCCAAATACAAAATTACAGGCACGAGGGCGACGATACACAAACGGGGACAAAATGGGGACATTTTTACCGTTTATTACCGTCGCGTACTCAGGGGGCTTTCCCCTGATACCCCGAAGCCTCTACGAGTCTTTTTCTGACGCGCTGCGCTTGTCCAACGATTCACAGACAGATAAAAATTTTATCTGCCCGTTCACCGTTTATGAGTCAAACGGGAAGATAATTATTTTGAAGGTTAAGGGGTAATTTTTGTGGCTAATAAAATAATGTTAAAAACGAAGCCAAACGGCACAGAAACCGTTCTAAACTTTCAGGGTAGATTTGGGTGTTTGATAGGGTGATCGTGTCTTAAAATCGTTTTGAGGGGCTTTAATGCGGATGAATGGGCGGTTTTAGTAAACTAACTCGCCCGTTTAACATAAAAGGGATTGTATGAATCAATTTTAGCTAGAGTTTAAGGTTGTTCAAATTAATGTACAATGATTGCACTGTATAAATAACCAGGTGTAGCATGTATGGAAAAGCACTTTATCAATGAAAAGTTTTCACGAGATCAATTTACGGGGAATAGAGTTAAAAATATTGCCTTTTCAAATTGTGATTTTTCAGGGGTTGATTTAACTGATACTGAATTTGTTGATTGTAGTTTTTACGACAGGAATAGCTTGGAAGGGTGTGATTTTAATAGAGCCAAACTAAAAAACGCTAGCTTTAAAAGCTGCGATTTATCAATGAGTAATTTTAAAAACATTAGCGCCTTAGGTCTTGAAATTAGTGAGTGTTTAGCTCAAGGAGCTGATTTTCGAGGGGCTAATTTTATGAATATGATAACTACAAGGTCATGGTTTTGTAGTGCTTATATAACCAAGACAAATCTTAGTTACGCTAATTTTTCTAGAGTCATATTAGAAAAGTGCGAACTGTGGGAAAATCGCTGGAATGGCACTGTGATAACTGGCGCCGTGTTTCGTGGCTCCGATCTTTCTTGTGGGGAGTTTTCATCGTTTGATTGGTCTTTGGCTGATTTTACTGGTTGTGATTTAACGGGTGGGGCGCTTGGCGAGCTTGATGCAAGGCGAATTAATTTAGATGGAGTGAAGTTGGATGGAGAGCAGGCGCTTCAGCTTGTTGAGAGTTTAGGTGTTATTGTTCACCGATAAAATCTAGGTAAAAAACGCCTAATGCCCCAATGTGGTACTAATCAAAACGGAGCGAAGCGACATCTTCATCTTGTCTTTGCTTTTCTCCATGATCAGTTATTGGGTCATGGTCTCTTAGCTCGTTAATCTGGCTAAGTCTGGTTAGGTTGGGCTTCTTTCGACGGTGCAATCCAAGAAATCCCTAGTCCGTTGATTGGTGCTCTTATCAGGTACGCACTGTAATCTTTCGATACCGCAGCGTGATTCGGAGGCAGAGCCGGAAT
>NZ_VPEO01000139.1:0-1647 GCF_013417155.1 Acinetobacter sp. YH16052
ATCAGAGCCTAACTTTGATCCGGCATAGCCAAACGGCTGGCTGATCGATTGAATGAATTTCAATACTTCAGGATCGATCGTTGCTTTTTCTTTTTTTTCCCGCCACTTCCGGTATTCGTCTAGAAACGTTTCACGGTATAAAAATACGTCCTGTTGTTGAGGCTGCTTCTGCTTTTTCTTGCTCTTTAATGCAGCAGTTTGAGAATTATTTTCTGTGTGTGAATGAATCTTCTTCATCAATTTTAAAATATCTCTTTCATTCGACTGAAATTTAACCTTGAAATCGCGATGCATCAACTGACTATCGCCTAATAATGCCTTGATCAATTGAGGTGAATATTCACGGTTTGCTTGATAAAACATGTCAGCAATCAGGATATTCAGATGATGCAGATAATGTCTTGCAGTGATCCGAATGTCTTCATGCCCCATCAGATGCGCAAGTCGAGACCAGGCTTGGGCACTACGCGATGAAGCATCCTTCATATTGGGTAAAATGTGCTTTTTAAGCTTACGCCCAAACTCGGAATCATAGTCAGTAAAACAACGTACCAGTGCTATGCTGCCTTTTAAAAGGATAGCCAAATGTGAAGCGGTACTATGCCTGAAAGCGTGAAAGGTATATTGATGATCGTTTGTCCCTAATACAGTATTAAACAGCAACTGGGTAATTTTTGATAAATTTGTACTGGATAAAGGTTGTTCACCCAGCATAAAGAGCTGTTTGATTTTTCTATTGCAGACTGCTGCAGTCGCTTTAGAGCCAGGTAACTGGTTTTGATAAAAGCGACAAAATCCTGTGAACTCGTCCGGTGCTAAAAAATAAGCTAAATCAAACTGACGCGTGGCATTATCACTTTTCAGATCACGCTCAGAATTTAGACGAATCCTAAGGGTGAGATCATCAATATCACCCATTGTTTTTCTCATTTTATGGTGAGATCGATCGTCTTTCTGCTGATCTAAAGCGGATTCAAACACATAATAGAGCTGTCGATTGTCAGGATGTTTTCGTAACTGCGGAGATACAAAATCATCGATACAGATCCCGGCAGCTTCATCAATACGCAAGCCCAGTCTAAATGCCAATGTATAGACCCATTCTAGACAGGTTGCATCCTGCTCAGTCAGACCCAAAGCTTCTGGGTATTCTCTAAGAATCCGTATCATCAATTGAAACATCTGCGGACTAATGAGTCTGGTTTTTAAAAATAAACCGTCACTTTGACGTTCATATAAATATTGCACAATCGGTGCACGATGATTCTTGACTAAGTATTGGTGAAAGGCTTTCAGCCGATCAAAGGCATAACCCGAGGTATTGTATTTTTTATTGTTGTTGGTTTGTGCGGTCGTTTTATGATTTTTCTGATCATTCAGCAGTTTTTCTTCAACAATCGTGCGATACATTTCCTCAAACTGCTCTTCAGTGGCTGTATCTAGATTGATCTGCTGTTCTAGAACATAACAAAGTAGGTCAAGCACAAAACTACTATAGTAACGCTTGATTGTTGAGACTTTAATCGCTGCTTTCACATGATAAGCAAATTCGTTTTCTAACCACTGACACACGCGTAAATGTGCAATAGCCACTACATAATCTAGGTACTCGCCATTTCCAGCCTCATACGCAGATTTATAGTCCTC
>NZ_VPEO01000140.1:0-1629 GCF_013417155.1 Acinetobacter sp. YH16052
CTTTTGAGCGTCGTACAAAAAGCGGGGGTTGTTTACATCGTCGGATCGATGAGAAATTCCCGCATCATCCGCATCCAAAAGATACTTTTAGTCTGGCTTATACAGCAAACAGAAATTCGTGATCGTATAGAAAGTACGCCTAAAAAGATCCTCGTCGTTTTGGATGAGCTTAAGTATCACATCTCAAAGACTGCGCTCGAAGCTTTGGGTGCTGCACGTGATAAAGGGCTTCATGTACTTATGGCACATCAAAGCCTTGGTGATCTAAGAGACTGCCCAAGTGATCTAAAGCCTGAAACTGTCATCGATGCAGTCTTTGAAAATGCACCCCTTAAAATCGTCTACAGAGTCCAAAGTCCTGAGACTGCGGAGCTTTTTGCACGTAAATCGGGGAAAATTTTGGTGGATGTTGAGAGCCGACAGGTCGATAAGACGCTTGGCCTAGCGCAAAAGGTCAAAGAGCGCAGGATCAGCCAAGAGCAAAGCTACCTCTACGATGAAAACGAAATTTTATATCTGCCTAGAGGTGTGGGGGTCGTCTTTGGACAGGGACTTCCTCAAAAAGTATCTATCGCCCCGATTCAAGTCACAAAAAGCTATGAAGCCATCACAGTGAAAGACTTTGGAGAAGATGAAAGTGAAAAATTCGATACAAAAGAGCTAATTTTAGAGGGGGGATATTGATATGAGTCAGATCACTCGTAAGGATGAGAAAGAGATGATCATCCTGAATTTTTTGAGATGTGAAGGCTTTAGTACTAGGAAGCTTTTAGGAGAGCGTTTAGGTGTAACTCGAACAAGCATTTCTAGATCACTTCAGCGTCTGAAAACCCGCGGGCTTTTACTTGAGGTGAACAGATCTCACGAGGATGACCATAGAAGTCCTGCTCTTTGGGGCTTGACTCCTACTGGAGCTTTTGAGGCCACAGATGATGGTGAATACACGCACTTTGATCTCAATCGAGTCTCTGAGATCACTTTACAGCATGACCTTGACGTACAGCGTGCAAGAATTAAGGCGATCCATTTGGGATGGATCGAGTGGCTAGGAGGGCGTGAGCTTAGAAGAAAAGCAGTTACAGAGCGTTCTACCTGGCTTCAAGTACCAGATGCTTTCGGAGTATCCCCAAGAGGTCGAAAAGTGGCTCTTGAGATCGAAAGGAGAGTCAAGACACCTAAGCGATATGAGGGAATTTTTAGTCAGTATTGTCAGATGCTTGTCGATGGGACTGTCCAAGAAGTCGTATATATCTGTCCTGAAAGGATTTGCCCAAGAATTGAGCGTCTTTTTCTGAAGATCGAGACGATGTTTGTGGATGGAAAAATTCGCCCTATAAATGATTCTTTTAGAAAAAGATTCCACTTTGTGACTTATGAGGGATGGGGGGAATATGCAAAGAACTTTTGAAGAAAATCTATTTTTTAAGGTACACGCTTTTAGCCACTACTTTAGTAAAGCCTTAGGTGGCGTGGCTTTCAAAGATTTAGATCATACTTTTGATCTTGCTCTTTCTATCGCATCTATGGATGTAGAGCTTTTAAAAAGCTCTTTTGCCGACCTAAAAAAAGCGGACATGGGGACGGTACGGACTTTCATAGACTCCTTGGATGATCAAGCCATGACAGCCC
>NZ_VPEO01000013.1:0-102819 GCF_013417155.1 Acinetobacter sp. YH16052
AACGTGCCAATAGAACACTCCAGGATCGCCTGATCAAGGAAATGCGCCTAGAAGGTATCTGTTCAATTGCCGAGGCAAATGCCTGGCTGCCCTGCTTTATTGAGCATTTCAATCAGAAGTTTGCCAAGTGTGCGCGAAACTCAAAGAATTTACATCGGCCATTAACCGAATCTCATCTTGAACTGGATGATATTTTTACCTGGCAGGAACCGCGTAAGGTCACCAAGAATCTGACCCTGACCTATGACAAATGTATTTATCTGCTTGAACCGATAGAGCTGAATCATAAGCTTGTTGGGCAATATATTTCATTTCTGGAGTACCCGGATGGGACTGTGGCCCTCATGCACGAGGGACGAAAGCTCAACTACAGCATTTTCAATAAATTAGCTGGGCTACAGCAGAATGAGATCGTTGAGAATAAACGGTTAGGTACAGTTCTGGCACATATTCAGCAACAGCATGAAGAGTTGGAAAAACAGAATAAACGTTCCCGTCTCAAGAAAAGTATGCCGAGTCGTAAAGCTCAGAAAGCTGTTATTGAACAAAGAAAGTTAAATCCTGTGCTTGACTCTTGTGGTTAAAAACAGGACATTTTAAATGGTTTATCGCATAGACATTTTAATTGGTGAATAACAACTATTAATATACTCATACAGGTCATTCACCATATACTTATAGCTGCTCAAGCAACTTAAACGTTAAAGCACTTCAAATTCAATCCGACGATTTCTCTTACGACCCTCAGCTGTTGCATTATCCGCTACAGGTTTACTTGAACCTGAACCTTCAGTACTCAGTAAATGCGCTGGAAGATTTTTTGCGATTAAATAAGCTTTTACTGCTTGTGCACGTTGCTGACTCAACATGAGATTTTTATTAGTATCGCCTGAACTATCCGTATGTCCAATAATCCGTATCTTTTTTCCGCTAACTTTATTTAAGGCACTGACCATTTCATCCAGTATCTGTATACCTGAAGTTGCTAATATTGCACTGCCAGATTCAAATTCAATAATCCGGTTCTTTAATGCAGCATCAATAATCTTCTGTTCTGCCTGATTGACTGAAAGCTGTGCATTTAAACGGTAATTTTCGGGTGTTAAACCCTTAAATCTTTCTGTAGTATCATGAATTTCATAAGAATTTGATACTTTACCCGTTAGCTGAATATCAGAACCTTTAATTGTTAACATTCCGTGTTTAACCTTTTTAAGATCTTCATTAATCACATCAGTGACTATATTTGACCAATCCGTTGGTGCTACTACTTGACGAATCTGAATGCGATCTATCACATTTTCCTGACCATAAATTGAATACAATTTCGCCAAAATAGCTTGCTTACTACTGTTATTCGGTACATTACCTTCAGCAATTACAGGTTGTGCATGCACATTAAAACCAATTAAAAAACAGAATAAAATAATGATTTTATTTAACTTTAAGTATTTATTTTTTATTTTCATTTTATGCTTCTATAAATGTTTATTTAATTAATTTAATGCTTTGAGTCAGGCTTATCTGACTCTCAGTTAAAGACTATTCTAGTACCGCCAACCTTGAATTATTTTCTACACTAAAATTGGTTGTTTTTAATTCATATCAATTCACCCACGTGATCCATTTACAATATGATTGATGAGTATCATGGCGCTAAAGTTCCTGTGTTTGCAGCAGTCGTCTTAGTTATCTGAGCTGTTTTTCCTGACATCGTCGTATTCTGTGCTGCGACCACTCTTACTGCTTTATTCGAAACAACCTGATCCACCAACTGTAAATTGCTATAACTTAGATTACTTCCGATAGAACTTGCATTATTTCCACTCACCAAACGAAAATTGGTCTTCACAAATAGTTCAGGATTCTCTTTACTGCGCCAGACCATCTCAAAAATATTGCCTTTTTGTGTACGCTGAGCACTATCAATCAAACGATTGATTCCATATTCCCCAGGCTCATCAAAAATGGTATGGGTCTTCCCTTCCAAATCAATCACCGTGATCCGTGCGCCTGGAATTGCGCCGGAATTTGGCCAGATAAAATTCACCCATTGTTGAATTCCGTTTTCAAATAGCATTCTTTGTCCATCAATATCAATGGTATAAGCCAATAAATGAGCCTGTTCCAGTGGGTAAAACTGGAAATTAGATTGATTGGGTCTCACTGCCTGACGACTGGTATTATTTAACTCACCAGTTGCCATACCATTCACAGGCGCGACATAATTTTGAAAGTTTGCAACAAACACAGGATTTAGATTAAGCCCTAAATCTTGCCAGGTTTTCGAGCTTAAGCTATAGCCACGACGGATCACTAAGGGGTCAAGATGCTCTTTGACAAAACGGGAAATACTGCCATTTTCACCAAAAATCTGATTAATTTCTTGAGAGGTTGCCTGTAAGCTACCTTGACTGCTAAACGGATATTTTTGCGATAAATTTGCATTAAATGGTTGATAGGCCTGTATTAGCCAGAGTTCGTTCATTTCAGCTTGTGCCGGAAGCATCAGACTTTCAAAGGAACGTGTGAGAGGAACACTAAACAACTTTTTAATCAGCTGTTGATCCAGCTCATGGGTTCCTACCGACATTTTCTCATCCACAAACTTTTGAGTGATATTAAAGATAGAATTCTGCTCATCAACGGTCTGCTTAAGGAGCATCATGCTCGCCGGACCAATATCTCCAGAACTTTTTAGATCATTAAAGCGACTCCGTATCTTGGCCAGAGATTGCATATACTCATCCAGCAGCGACCGGTTCTGCAAATCATCTCGTGTACGTACAATCTGGTAGAAGATCTGAAAGTCTTTGGCAATCATCCCCTGAGAGAAAGTCGATGCAGAATTCTGTGCCAACTTGCCATCATGACGTTGCAATATCTTGCGTTTAAACCAGGCAATAAAACCTTTTTGTGGAACCGCCAACTCAGCTTGTACCATTGGATTATCCCAGCTGGTTTCTTGCGCTACCCGTTGTATGACTTTACGAATCGGTGAGTTTTCTGGTTCGCCAAGAATATCTATCTGATATGTTTGCTGATTAAAGTCACCGGCCTTGGCATAATAAATGGCACCCAAGAATTTACGCCATTCGCTGATATATTCTTTTTTATACATTTCAGTCAGCTGGCGTCGAATTTGTTCAGGACTGCCACTAAAACTCAAATCATCAGACTGTGATGTATTAAGTACCCAATCTTTACTTTCAGTTGGGCTTTGCGCCGCGGTTTCTATGGCAGGTTGTACATATTCGTTCCAGGCTTGATAGCTATAAAAACCGGGTAAGGCATAACTTCCCAACATGGTTGTCTGAGCATTCTCCCCGACCATCTGTTTGATCGTTAATGCAGGAAAACGTATCAAAGCCCGCATTTTAATTTTGTTATATACACGATCTCGTGCAGACACTCCGGTCATCATCGCGGTTAAAACCTGGCGAGTCTGTTCAACCAGAACAGTATCGGAATCCAGCTGGGGAAATGAACTCGAATCTGTCAGTGTCATGGCATAGCTAAGTAACTGCTCGGCCTTTTGCAGCATTTCAGCACGTGGCAGCTGACCACGATGCTGATCCAGCCAAGTCCGCCAAAAACGTGTCAACTGATCGCTGAGATGACTGGAATCTATAGATTTACGGTTACTCAACATCAGATATGTTTTAAGTGCATTATAAGCATCTTGCGGATTTTGGTCAGATGGTTCTAATGCGAGTTGCTGAACTTGTGCAGTCGGATTAATTTGCACATGAATATGATTTTCTTTAAGAACTGCTGCATTGTTTTTTACCCGTTGTAGATATTCTGCAATATTTTGCTGGCTGGGCTGCAATACTAATTGCTCAATTCCTTTCAGATATTCAGCTTGCAGTTTCTCCCTGATCTGTTGTCCTTGATATAGACCAAAACTGTATTTTAATGGGCGCTTCTGATCAAATTGATCTAACTGTTGTAGATGAGCTTGCAAAATTAATAATGCATCGATTTGTGTGACCAGCTCCGTTCCTGACTGTTTCTGCATCTGTACGACCTTATTCAGGTCCGCCTGAACTTCTTCCATTAATTGCTGATTATTTCGATAAGACCACACCCACAGACTCAACACCATCGATACAGTAAGTAAAGCACCAGTAAAAGCCATAAAGCGTCGGCGTTTTCGTGCCGGATTAATATGCTGCTTCACCAGATTTTTATCTTTAAGAATCACTTCAGAAAATAAACCTTTCAGAAAATAACCATGATTCTGTGATACAGACTCTTTAGACAGGCCAAGATCATGATTATCGCTACGGATCAGATGAAAGTCCTCAGCAATCTGTTCTGTCATTGGACTTTCAATGGAGCCTTCCTGTAAGGCGCTGGTAAAATAAAATCCACGAAAAACCGGTTTAAACTGATAAGGATTGTCTTGGAATAAAGTGAAGATAAAGGTTCTTAATACCGGTTTGAGACTCTTAAATTCCAATGGAAAGGTCATTACACTGGGTGAAATATGCTGTGAATGCCGACGGGTTAAATGGGTCATACTTACATTTTTCAGACCCTCATATAAAATGCCATAATGCTTTTCAAATAGCTGAACAGCATTTGCACTCGAGTCTGGTTGATAAGCCAAAGTTGCGCCCCAAACCTGATCCAATTCTTGTCCATGATAACAATCAAAAAATTCCGTGAAGCCGGCAATCAGGTCCATCTTGGAAAATACCAAATAAACTGGCGCAAAAACTTCTAGACGTTCAGTCAGGTCTTGAATACGGGCACGCAGGTTCTTGGCCAGTTGTAGAGATTTCTCCGGACTTTGATTGACCAACTCAGCGATACTTACGATCACAATAAGACCATTCACTGGCACTTTAGAACGATTTTTCTTGAGAATATTTAAAAAGCCTAACCATTCAGAATGGTCCTCCGGATAGACTGAATAGCGTCCGGCTGTATCCAGGAAAATACCCTGAGTTGAAAAAAACCAGTCACAGTTTCGAGTTCCGCTAAGTCCGGCAGAGACCATTTTCTGATGAGTTTCTTCAAAAGGAAACCGCAAACCGGAATCATAAATCGCCGAGCTTTTCCCAGCCGCCGGGTTACCGATGACCATATACCAAGGAAGTTCATACAGTGCCGCGTGACCCTTACGATCGCCTAATTTTGACTTACGAATCAGCTGAATAGATTGTTTGACTTGCTGACTGATCTGCTGAAGTTCTTCTTTATTATTGTATTTGCTTTCAGCTGCAAAACCTTGAGATAAGGCAGTCTCGATTTCTTCACCCTTTTTAGTATGCAGATAACACCGGATAAGTGTATAAATCCCCCAGCCTATTAATATGGCGACATAGACGGTCAGCAATATCCAGAAAATGCGATCAGAAACCGTATTTTTTATAGAAATAATGACCACTAAAAAGGATAAGGCCATCATTGTTTTAGGGTTGCTAATGTACTGCCAGACATACCCCAGGACTGTATAAAATAATGTATTCACTTTTATCTCTTTTTTCTTTAATTTTTATAAATAGTTAGGCTACTAATGAGATTTCATTCAGTTGATCACTTTCTTTATTTTTAAAACATAAATAGCTTGATTCTTGTTGTGTGCTATAGCTTATTGTAATGACATTGTCGTATAGATATGATGACATCATCGCTGCAAAAACTGCTGCCAATTGTTGGGTATGCCCCAAATAGCTTTGAGGATAAATGGTATGCTCCGGCTCAAAATCAATATTAGTAAATTTTTCTTGTATTATTTTCATTGTTTTAGACTGAGTGGCTTCATCTAAGAAAACTAAAAAAGGATGTGCCTGTTCCAGCTGATAGGACAGATCAACCTGATTCTGACCCAAGTACGCATATAGGTCAGTGACGTACTTACTGAGAGTCAATATTCGTGAAGGCATCATCCCCTCAACCTCTAAGTCATGTGCGGATAAACACCAGCTGGCAGTATATTCTGCAGCAATATACTCTTCATTTTGCCAAAATTGCTGATCCAGACAATCCTGATCAATTTCAGAATCCGCCATAATGATCAAGCTGATCTCATGTGATTGACCTGAAATTTCCTGTAATAGCTCCAGCAAAGCTGAATAAGCATGATCAGCAGGCAGAAAGTGAAAATTGATATGAATTTGGGCAGGCAGCAATGCATATTTTTGTTGAATTTGACCTATAAGCTGCTCTTGATAGAGATCACTCCACTCCCCAGTCATATGATCCGCCAATAAAATATGCAGATTCAACCTATTTAATCTGCTTACTGCTATTAGATTAGAGGCAATATTTCCTTCATCTTCACAGTAGTTCTCCTGTATCCATCCCGGATGCATTCGATATTGATAAGCCAGTTCGTGATCATAAAATAGTGCTGAACGTTTTAACTGTTCCGAAATTAAGCTCAGACTTTCTTCATGCTGTTGGAGTTGTTGTTGAATCAACTGTTGAATTCGTTGTTCCCGTAATGTCGGAAGCATTTCTTCATTAGTTCTGTTTTCTTCAAGTAAGCGGTCCACAGAATGAATGCGATATGTCAATATAGGTAGACCAAAACGATTTAGCAGTTCTGAGTCCAGCTCAGGACTCTTGAACTGCTTCATGTGCTGCAAGATCTCTGCATTTTCGCCAAAACTGTGCCAAGCGGCAGCTGAAAAAATATTGAGCGTGTAATCCTCAATCGCTTGATCCAATTCTTCTTTATTTTCTAATTCTTGCTGTTGTGCTTGAAGAGATTTATGAGCCCTATCCTTTTGTTCTTGCTGTCTTTGTTTATAGGATTTTACAGCTTTATAAATAAAATAAGGTGTTAATAACAACAAGCAAATTAACAAAGGTAAAATGCCAAAATATAATAGGAAATCAATATTTGATGGATCGTATTGAGTATCTCGCCAGTAATAAATGACAAGAACATTGTTTAAAACGGATAAAACTATAAAAGTCTGAATAATACGCTTAATCATGACATTTTTCCTATCAGGCTATAGCAGGTTTCCGCATTGTGGATTGCCGGATTCAGCATTAATAAAGCTCCTCTGGCTAGCCCCATCGAATGTACTTCTCCAAGTTGGGCTGGGCATAATTCATCTTTGTCTAGAATCAACCGAAGATCCACTAACATGGTCGGGCTACACCAGGTTTGAAGTAACTGTTTCAATTTAGCGCTATGTATTCCTTCAGATAAAAAATTTATATAGTCTTCACGTTTTAATGGACCAATGACGATTTCAATTTTTTCATCAATTTGCTGAATGGTCTCTCCACAGAAGCTGTTGATTCCCAGTAAAACTGGTTGCAAAGCTCCCAAACCGCTTTTTTGCTGATCATCCAGTTGAAAGCTTTCCGGAATAAACTCATTAATCTTAAATTGATATTTAAAAATACAAGACAATATGCTGCTTAACGCATAATGGGTATTATTTTGCCCCTGCATCAAGCCTGAAAACTCAGCAAAATAGTCATCTATAGGTTGCTGTTCATGTTGTTGACCGCTATAGCCACTCAAAGCATGAAGCATGTTTAGATAATGATTTTCATGCTCAATTTCATAACGCAGTGGTAAATGATAATTCAGACAGGCATCGACATATTGTGCAGACAATTTATGATTAAACAGTCCGAGAAAGTGTAAGCTTTCTTCTCGGTGTGCCCCGGTACTCTGTTTAATTTTATGTGTATAGATATAAGGCAATACGCCCTGTACGCCAGTCAACCCCACGATTAAATTGGTCATCTGAACTTTATGATCTTGACATTGCAATGATTCAATTTCAGAAGTTGGAAAATTAAGATTGAGTGAACTAATAAATTCAAATGATTTACTCCATCCTTGATGTCTGTTCCGTGCAGGTGCATGTCTTAATAATCGCGTGGCTTGAATAAATTCAAAGCTGGTCGGCTGCTGAAAGAGCCGATCAACTACAGAAGCCTTTTGCCACCAACATTCTGTATGCATTGGTATAACTCCTGTTTTGACTTTGAATCTATGACGTGCATATCCACATAACTATTCATTTGAACTTTCAAATTAAAAATATGATTTAAAAGTTGCACAAAGATATACAGACTGGCTCCTCTAAAGACTTCTGGATCGATCTGGATTTCAACTTTGACACCCCGTACAAAAAGTGGAAATGGTTTATGCTCACGCAACTTCTGGCTCAGAGAAAACTGGATCGATTGAATTGAATTAATAATTAGCCGGTTGTCTTTGGATTGCGGCAAGTTATACAGTTCAAGTAATTCCTTAATGTGACTGACTGCATTTGCTTTCATTAAAGAAAGATTATTCAATGATAAATGCGAGATAATTCGCCACTGTTCTTGCTGCTTTTGATCAAAACAATAAGGTAAATTGGGTCTTTTTAATAATATGGCTTTACGTGCCAAACTATTGTCATTGAGAGATAAGTTATTCTGATCTTTGTTATAACTTTCATAAGGTAAATCCCGATTGCTGCATAACAACTGCATACTGATAAAGTCTGATGAAATTTTTTGTGGTTCTAAAGATTTGGAAATAATCGAATATTTCAGTTCTGTATGCTTGGTATTACTTTGCTCGGGCAACAGGTGATAATAAAATTGAGCATCAGCCTGATGATAATGACTCATGGCAAAAAAAGGTAATACGGGATAAGTTTTTTGACTGTTCTCGCGTTTCTCTCTCAATAACTTCATTTCGGTGATCGCATATACCTGAAAATATTCAGGATGATGTACATCACTTATTAATGAATATTCCAGGCGCAGATGATCAATTTTTTGTGGCTCAGCCTGTTTAGGGAATAAATTTATAACTGGTGTCGCAAATAATTTGAAATTAGCGCTATTTAATTCTGAATAATTTCTGATCATAGCTTGATCATTCAGATTTATTTTAAAATGAATGTGTAGCTCAAATTCTGCGGTTTCTATATTTAATTCTCTTAAAAAACTCAGATTGAGGTTAAGAAAATTAAATTTTTCTGGAAAGCAAAAATACTCGATTAATAAACGATAGGCATGATGAGTATGTTGATCAACTGGGAGCGCACTTTCCGCTTCAGTAAATCCCATTAGTTCAAATGGATTTTGAATATCAATCTCTTGATTCTGTACTATTACAGAAAAACCAGTCTCTGGCTTAAAAATACAATCTAGTACTTGCAATGGAAAGCTGGAAATTGCATCCAGATAAATAGGTAATTTTTGTTGTTCCAACAGTCGCTGCTGCTGGTTAAAAATTTCAAAACCAAAGCTCAAGGTTGCATTTCGATTTAAATGAACATGAGTCGAAGCATGCGTTTTAAAATTAACAGATTTTAAGGCGATTGGTAATAAACTAACCTGGTTTGTCGTACGATACTCACACTGTACCCCACGGATACTTTTTGATTTTAATACAGTTTGCTTGGGAATCTGCTGGCTACTTTTAAGCTGTCGGATTTTAATGGCATCGTCAAAACTGACCACTGAACATGCTGGAAAAGGTTTAAGGTACTGTGGAAACATCACCTCAAAAATAGCACGTGTAAATACTTCATAACTATCGTGCAGTTTCTTATCGATCCGGGCAGAAATCAGGGAAAATGCCTGAATCAGTCTTTCGATATGCGGATCATCAATCTGCTCTTGATTCAACGAAAGGCGTTGGGCAATTTTTGGGTATTTATTGGCAAACTCTCGTGATTGTTGCCCAAATTCCTGTAATTGCTTTTCGTAATAAGGTAATAATTCTTCGATCACAGCACACCTGCTGATGTTTTAGACAAAATTACGTATTGTTGCGTAGTAGGCTTGAGGAATGCGTCAAAAATTACCGGTTCATATAGGGGATAAATATTTAAGAATGCCTGAATACTTAGACACAGACTTCCCCTATTATACTCATCCATCAGCATCTCGACTTTTACCTGTGTTAAGCGTGGTTCATGCGCGTGAATAGAATGTTCAATCGAGCGGCAGATTTTATCCCGGTCCATTGGATTCGCCGTTGAAAGACCTACAAAATCAATGATGCCAAATTGAAGAATTGAACGTTTGACCTGGTCATAACTGTCATCTACATCCAAGTTAACTAAACGAGTATTCAACAGATCTTCCAGATCATCTGCTACAGACTTTCTTAAAGCCTGCAATGAAAGGCCTTGAGAACATTGAATGTCCTGAGACAAGAGACGGTCAAATAATGTTGTTCTAAATCCGTAAGGATAAAGCTGATCCAAATTCATATTTTTATAATCTAATTTTATTTATTTTTATAAATATCAGAGAGAGGCTGATCAGGACCAGCCTCTAAAAGATCAAATTACGCAGCATAAGAGGCAGTATTATTTGATAATGACCATTTTTTGGTCACAGCACCCTTTTGTGTACCATTAATATCTTGCTGATTATACGTCCACTCAACTGCTGCATATTTCAGACCAAAAGCTTCTGTTGGAACGCCTTCTTGATTTACTGTTGGAGTGACCTGAGAAACCAACACATGTTTTAATTTGATTTGCAGGTATTTAACGCGTTTATCACCATTGGCGCGATAAAAATCGATTTGTACTTCATCGAAGGTATAACCTGCTGAACATGCTTCCCAAAGTTTTGGACTGGTTGCATCCAGATCTTTCATAAAAATCATGTCGGAATGTTCAACCCGTTCTGCAGTATGACCGCCTACACTGGAAGATGTTGCCGATTTTGGCTGACGAATGTTGTGCGACCAAGAATTTGCTTCTAGCCAGCTTTTATGTTCTGAATCACGAGATTCACCATCAACTTTATATTTGCCGCGAAACTGGATGTAAATGTCTTTCATTTTAATAATTTTCCTGTTGTTATAAATATTATTATAATTTTAGCAGCGGTCTTAATGACTCGACTGCGGTAACTCAGTGACCAGTCGTAAAGATACAGACAACTCGTCTAACTGAAAATGCGGTCTCAAAAAGACCACAGATTTGTAGTGTCCAGGTTCAGCCAGATTTTCTACAACTTTTATCGAAGCTTCACGCAGTGGATACTGTGCTTTGGCTTCCTGTGAAGCGCCATCATCCAAAAGTACATATTGAGACAGCCAGTCGTTTAGAAATGCTTCGACATTTCCTGCAGATGTAAAACTTCCCACCTTATCTCGCATCATTGCTTTTAAATAATGAGCGATTCGCGAGACTGCCATAATGTACTGTATCTGACTGGATAATGCGGAATTGGCATTGGCAATATCGTTATCATATTTCTTTGGTTTTTGGGTAGATTGGGCACCGAAGAACGCGGCATAATCGGTATTTTTACAATGTACTAATGGAATAAAGCCAAGATCACTGAGTTCTTTTTCACGACGGTCCGTAATCGCAATTTCAGTCGGGCACTTAAATATGATTTCTCCATCATTGGTTTTAAAGGTATGCACTGGCAGACCTTCGACCAAACCGCCACCCTCAACCCCACGAATCGCAGCACACCAGCCATGCATATCAAAGGCATTGGTTAAACGCGTCCCCAAAGCATAAGCAGCATTCATCCACAGGTATTCATTATGATTTTCACCTGAAACTTCTTCTACATAGTTAAAGCCTGCTGTCGTATTGCCATCTTTAGGATGATAAGGTAAACGGCCTAATACTCGTGGAATAGTCAATGCCAGATAACGAGCATCATCACTTTCCCGGAATGAACGCCATTGCACATATTCAGCTGTTTCAAAAATTTTAGACACATCGCGTGGGCGATCAATATCAGTAAAAGTTTCCAATCCGAACATGGAAGGACTTGCAGCTGAGAGAAACGGTGCATGTGCCGCTGATGCTACATGTGAAATCTGCTCGAGCAAATACAGGTCTGAAGGTGTGCGATCAAACTCAAAGTCACCAATGAGGGTCGCATAAGGCGCACCGCCAAATGAACCATATTCTTCTTCATAGATTTTTTTAAATAGCGTACTTTGATCAAAGTCGCTGGCACTTTGAAAATCTTTAATCAATTCTTTTTTGGTCGTATTCAGCATCCGAATCTTGATTAAAGAGTGTGAGGGCGTTTCCTGACAAAAGTAATACAGCCCTCGCCAGGTGGACTCAACTTTTTGAAACTGCTCGTGATGCATGATCTTGCTCAGCTGGGTAGAAATAAGCGCATCAATTTCTGCAATGCGTTTATCTAAAGCCAAGGTCATATTGTCTGAAACTATAACTGTACCGGCCATGACTTCCTTGGCCAGTTCACCAATCAGACTCTTGGCACGACCATGTTCCTCTTCAGTACGCGCAATTCGACTACGTTCAACAATAGAGTCCAGAATTGAATATCCTTCAATAGCAATATCTGTGCTAGTTACAGCATTAGAGTGATTCATTGTCTGCCTCCATACTCATTTTACGAATTTGGTCGGTATTTTTTAAAATATCATCCAGTAAACCTTCTAGACGTTCATTATTGGATATTTTATTGCGTAAATCAGTTAAACGCTCTCGTGCTTCTACCAGTTTTCGCAAAGGTTCGACTTGTTGGACTACCTGTTCTGGCCGAAAATCATCCATCGCATTAAAAACCAAATCTACTGATATTGTGCCACTCTCTTCAGTCAAACTATTTTCCACCTGAAAACTGGCACGAGGCGCCAGAGACTGCATCACCTCATCAATATTTCCCAAGTCTACATTGATAAATTTTTTATCTTTGAGCTTGGTTTTTTCAAGTTCCGATGCTGCTGAAAAATCTCCCAAAACCCCTACCACAAAGGGTAATTCTTTAATTTCACGGCCATCACCGACCTCAACATCGTAGGTCAATTGCACACGTGGTGGTCGAATACGCTGTAATTTTTTTTGTACACTTTCACGCTTAGCCATCATGATTTTCCTTATTAATTATTATTTAATGATCCAAATGGATTAGTACTAGGAGTGTGGGTTCGTGTACTGATACTTTCTGTTTTTTTACTACTGATAGCAGCCGTATTATTTTTTAGATTGCTTTTCGATGCTTTATTTTTATTTTGACTTAGGTTTTGTTTTACTGGGATATTTGGTTTATTTTTAGTCTGTTTTACTTTTGAGTTCCGCGCTGTCATTAAGGCAGATGCAGAAAATTTTGCTACAGGCTGTGCCAGATAAATATGTTCACTTAGCGACTTGGCTTGTGGATAGGTAGAGTCATTTAAGGCACGGACTTCTGTACTACGCATCTGTTCCAGACTTTGGGAAGATATCCCGACTCCTGCCAGGAATTCTAGATCAGTTAAATCTTGATGAGTATAATTTTGCTGATGTAATTGCTCGATTAAATTGAGTGCTTTCAGGTGATCACCTACTTCAACATAGCGTTTGGCAATTTGGGTAGACAACTGCTGCTGAAACAGAATATTTTTTCTTGCTGTCTTGTCACACAACTGCTGGTATAAATCAATGACAGTTGAATCAGTATCATTTTTTGCTTGTGGATAGCTCTTGATACATGATTTTTTTAATTCTGCTGCATGGATTTGAGCAAAACATAGCTGCGCCATCCCTGAGATGAGCAATACAATAAAACCTAGATTATTTTTCAAAATAAGCCTCAATTTTTAGTTATTGTTTTATATTTTTATAATCAAAATGATTTTTCTGTTTTTATAATTTAAAAAGCTAGTTGCGGATTTAACAAAAAATGATCACAGAAAGTCAATACATAAATGCGTTTTTGTTAAATATTTTATGTAATTTTAAAAATAGTAAGATTCCGACCAATGAATGCAGACATTTGGAGAAACTTGAGTAGAATATGCCAAAAATCTTGAGCCAAAATATCCTCATCGCTCATAGAAAAAATTAAATAAATAAAAATAAACTTAATAATAAGAAATATATAGCTATAAATTTCAAAAATATCAGGCTGTGTATTCTCAAAGAGAAAAATATGAGTAATTTAAAAATTTTGATTACAAAATTATCTGAACATGCACGCCTATGCCTTGAGAAATCAGCGAATTTCTGCATTAGACAGCGAAATTATGAAATCGAAATTGAGCATTTTCTCTTAGAATTGCTACAGCAACCAGACCTGAACGATCTCAAATTATTGCTCAAAAAGTATAAAATTGCAGAAGATGATCTCACCCATGATCTGAATCAGAGCATTCAGCAAATGACTAAAGGCAATTCTCGTACGCCTATCTTTGCCAAATCCATTATTCGTGCATTAGAACATGCCTGGCTTTTAGCTTCAGCAGAACAGAATCCGATGATCCGCAGCGGACATCTACTGGTTGCCCTGCTCACTGCGCCTGATCTATATCAAATGACAATTCGTGCTTCTACTTTATTTGAGCTATTTCCAATTGATCATCTCAAACATCATTTTTTGGAGCTCTGCGAGCAGAGTATTGAAAACCCGAGCTATTCTCAGCTTACTAAGGTAAAAGAAGATTCACCTAACGCACAGCTAAAATTAAATAAAACATCGGCACTTGATCAATACACTATTAATCTAACTGAAAAAGCACGCCAAGGCCAAATCGACCCGGTGATCGGCCGTGAGTTTGAAATCCGTTTGATGCTGGATATCCTGATGCGCCGTCGTCAGAACAATCCAATACTCACCGGCGACCCGGGAGTCGGTAAGACAGCTGTGGTAGAAGGATTAGCCCTGAAAATTGTGAATAATCAAGTACCTGATGTACTCAAAAATGTAGAACTTCATGTATTGGATCTGGGCTTATTACAAGCAGGTGCGAGTGTAAAAGGCGAGTTTGAGAATCGCCTGAAGCAAATTATTCGAGAAGTTCAGTCCTGCAGTTATCCTGTTATCTTGTTTATTGATGAAGCCCATACGCTGATTGGTGCAGGTGGTCAGGCTGGTCAGAATGATGCTGCCAATCTGTTAAAACCAGCTTTGGCACGAGGAGAACTGCGTACCATCGCCGCGACTACATGGGCGGAGTACAAACAATATTTTGAAAAAGATGCTGCGCTCAGCCGTCGTTTTCAGGTGATAAAGGTAGAAGAACCTAATGAAGAAGTCGCAATTAATATGTTGCGCGCCATGATTCCGCTCATGACTCAGCATTTTCAGTTGCAGATTGATGATGAAGCAATTACTGCTGCGGTGCGTAATTCATATCGTTATATCAGTGGACGGAAATTACCGGATAAGGCCATTAGTGTATTGGATACAGCCGCGGCACGGGTTGCCTTGAGCCAGAATGCGCAACCTGCAAAGTTAGAACAGTTACAGGCACAACTGCATAATTTTCGGCTAGAACATGAGATTTTAAATCAGGAGCATCAAAATTTTCCGTGTCATCAGACACGTTTAATTGAATTATCAAAAAATATTTCAAATTTGGAACAAGAGATTTCTCAGGTAGAACAGCAATGGCAGCAAGAACTTCAATTGGTTCAGGAAATAAAATTATTACAGATTCAATCCAAAAAAATTGAAAATAAAAATAAAATTAAAGTATTACAGCGATGTTTGTCTCAGATTCAGGCTGATAACCCACTCGTGTTTGAACGTGTAACAGTCCCTATGATTAATCAGATCATTTCTGACTGGACCGGAATTCCAGTAGGTAAAATGATGAATGATGAAATCCGACAGGTATTAAAATTACAAGATAAATTATCGCAACGTGTAATGGGTCAGGACTTTGCTTTGCATCAACTGGTCCAAGGTATTAAGACATCTAAAGCAAAACTGGATGATCCGAATAAACCGCAAGGTGTATTTTTATTGCTTGGCCCAAGTGGTGTGGGGAAAACTGAAACTGCCCTAGCCTTGGCTCAAGAATTGTATGGAGGAGAATCACATCTGATCACGATAAATATGTCGGAATATCAGGAAGCTCATACCGTATCTTCCTTAAAAGGTGCTCCTCCAGGTTATGTCGGTTATGGTCAAGGAGGCATTTTGACTGAAGCGGTACGCCGTAATCCTTATAGCGTGGTTTTATTAGATGAAATCGAAAAAGCTCATCCTGATGTGCAGGAATTATTTTATCAGGTCTTTGATAAAGGAGTGCTGGAAGATGGTGAAGGCCGTCTAATTGATTTTAAAAATACGACAATCCTGTTGGCCTCCAATGTTGGCTCCAGTGCCATTATGCAGGCTTGTGTAAATCAACCCGTCGAAAACTGGCCGGATGCAAAAAGCTTAATTGAACTGTTCAAACCAAGTTTGTATCAGCAATTTAAACCGGCATTTTTAGGGCGTATGCAAATTGTGCCTTATTATCCTTTACATGATGAGCTATTGATCCAGATCATTCAGCATAAACTGGGGAAAATTACCCAACGTATTCAGCAGCAATATGCCACGCAGGTTACTTATAGTGAGAACTTGCTCGAACTTCTACTCAGCCGATGTACAGAAGTAGATAGCGGTGCGCGCAATATTGATCATATTTTAAATGCTTCAGTATTACCTGCTTTGGCTACAGAAATACTGACGGCCATGAGTGAGGAAAAGCTCCCTAAACTGATTCATATTGAGATCAAGAATGATGAAATTTTTTATAGCGTAGATCCTAAAGTTAAAATAGCACCAAAAGTACGGTCTAAAAACAGTAAAGTAGATGCTGCCTAGTAGAAGTAAATTAAAGCTAATAATAAATAAAATATAATAGTTGGAATAAATATGAGTCTGGAATTTGAATATTTATTGAAAAATATTTCAGCCGATCAGCCGTGTGGTGTGGATTGTTCATTTTCAAACGATTTTCATGTGGTTAAAAAGGCCAGAACTCATGATGATCCTTTATTGGATCAAGGTGACTGGGTCTCGGAACCGAAACAGGCCGATTGGCAACTTGTGCATGCTAAAACAATCGAATTATTAAGCGAAAAAACCAAAGATATCCGTTTATATAGCTGGCTTATAGAGGCTTGGAGTCATCTCCATGGTTTTAAAGGAATTGCCCGAGGATTGCATCTGACCCAGCAAAGTTTAGAGCGTTATTGGTTAGCGTTACATCCTCAAATCGAAGAGGATGATCTTGATCAGCGTTTGGGATTATTACAAGGTCTGATTACGCAATTGCCAACGTTGATGAAACAGGTGTCTTTGGTCAGCTCTGCGCCTTTTTATAGTTTGGGTGATTATGAGCTATTACTGCATCAGCGCAATATACAGCTAAAACAACAGCAGCAAGATGACTGCTCTGAAAATAATGCTGTTCAGAACTTGGAGTATTTTGAACAATCGTTGCTGCAGACCTCCAAAATCGTGTTAAGCGAGAATGAAGGTTATCTTCAGGAAATCCAAACCCAATGGCAGCATCTTAAAAATACGCTGGATCATTTGCTGGGTCTGGATGCACCAAGTTTTGCAAGCACAGATTCTCAACTTGAGTCGATCTTTTCCAGTATTAAGCGCATTTATAAAACAGATATTTCTCCAATATCTCAGGATCAAATAAATCCACCACAATCTGGCACTCTCAAAATACCTGAAATAATAGTGATGAATACCTCGCTTAAAGATATACAAGAATTTCGACCTCAAGCCCAAAACCATCTGGCCAATCGTCAACAGGCGATGCAGTTATTACAAGAAATTGCACAGTATTTTCAATCGAATGAACCGCATAGTCCAGTGAGCTACATGCTGCAAAAGACGATTAAATGGAGTCAGATGCCATTACATGAATGGCTGGCTCAAGTGATTAAGAACGAGAATCCGATCGAAAATATACATGAATTACTAGGTGTATATGTCAACGATGAACTTAAGAATGAGTGGTAAATATTAAAATGTTTAAAGCAGAAAAAGTACTTTGGGGCGAAGGTCTGTTTTTAAGACCGCAACATTTTCAATTACAGGATGCCTATCATGAACAACGCTTGAGTCATATGATTCGGGCGACATTTCCTTTTGCTCACGGGATCCAATCCATTCAATTTGATGAAGCTCAATTCAATATGCATATATTGGCATTGAGCAAAATTGAAATGATCTGGCAAGATGGTGAAATTTATCAGGCGCCTGCACAGGATTTATTACCAGAACCTGTACAACTGGATACCTTAAACCTGCGTGGTGAAATGCAAATTTATTTGGCTTTGCCAATGCTACAGCCGAACAAGCAAAATGTAAGTCATGTCGAAAACACTCAATCTAGTCGTTATCACTCACATTTAATCTCGACCCATGATTTATTCACCGATGCCACTACTGCAGAGATCACCCTGTTACGCCGTCGGGCAGAATTTAAACTTTTTGAAGTTGGCCAAGAACCTCAGCAGCCTCTGGATGGTTATTTATATCTTCCGGTTGCTCAAATCAAACGACAAAGTTCTGGAAATTTTATTTTTGATCATAAATTCATTCCTCCAATTTTACATATTCAGGCCTGTGAATATCTGCTAGACAATTTAAAGCGAACTTTGAATATCATCCGGGCCAAGATTAAAACGATTCAATCCAATAACCGTGAAAACGAACAGAAACTGATTGAATTTCGTTCTGGGGATATTGTCTCTTTCTGGCTGGTGAATGCCTTAAATACTGCTTATGCAACCTTAAATCATATTTTGCAGTATCCACAAATTCATCCGGAACGGCTATATGCGGAACTTTTAAGACTCAGTGGTTCCCTACTTACCTTTTCAACAGCCTATGACATTGATCAATTGCCGCAGTATCAGCATCATCATCTATACGACAGCTTCAATCAGCTGGATATTATTCTCAGAGATTTACTCGATACAATTATTTCGAATCGATATATCAGTATCAGCTTAAAAGAAACGCGCCCGTCCTATTGGCTCGGTAGTCTGGAGACTGACAAGATCAGTCGCAATACCCGGCTATATCTTGCTGTATCGAGTAGCATTATGCCTGCACATGATCTGATTGCCTATGTTCCGATCCGTTTTAAAGTCGGCAGTAGCATAGATGTAGAACAACGTGTGGTTGCAGCTTTGCCTGCTGTATCCGTCCAGCACCTCATGCAGGTTCCTACTGCAATTCCAGTACGTTCCGGTGTGCATTATTTCGAGATCGAACCAAATAATGAACTGTATCAGCGCATGCTGGACTCAGAATCAATTTGTGTTTATATCCCGAACGGTTTTAAGGATATTACGGTTGAACTGATTGCTGTCATGAATGGATAAAATAAAAATGAATACAATCGCTAATTCTCCTTCTTCACTTTTTTCTTCACTTTTTGATGATGATCAAATCGGGGCCGGTTATACAGCCATGCAACCTGTAGAAAGCTACCCTACCTATACGAATAGTCTGGTAGATTTACTGCATGACGGCTTCTATATTGTTTTCCTGTTAAAAAATCATTATCTCCCTACAGATATTGAAGCCTTTCGTGAAAAAATTCTGGAGATGTTGAAAAGTTTTGAACATCAGGCACGCCAGATGCAATTTTCAGCTGAAGATATTCAAGATGCAAAATATGCCTATTGCGCTTTAATAGATGAAACAATTGTCACCCAACAGGATGAGCGATTTTTTGATCTGCAAAATTCCTGGATGATCAGTCCCTTGCAGTTAAGCCTTTTTGGTTCACAACTTGCAGGTTATCGCTTCTTTGAATATCTGGAAGAAATACGCCATAAAGATAAGCAACGTCTGGCAGTATTAGAGGTATATCATTATTGCCTTTTATTGGGCTTCCATGGAAAATATCGAATTGAATCTATTGAGCATTTAAATAGTCTGATTGCTCGTATCGGAGATCAGATTGATTATCTCAAGGGTAAAAAAGTTGCTTTTTCTCCTTTTTCAGCAATTCCAGATCAAATCCGACATATTATCCATCGTGAATTACCATTTTTCTGGATTCTGATATTTTTATTATTATTTGCCGTGATCAGCTTTGTGGTTTTTAAATATGCCTTGTCAACAGAACAAGCTGCTGTTTTTTCTCAATATCAAAATTTGATTAGCGCGCCTGCTGAACAAGCCTATATTACGATTCATTTACCCTAACTCAATTTTCAAATAAATATGATGGACACTTATAAAAATAAAGACTTAAAAAATGACGCCGTTGGAAAATTTATATCGATGAATAAAAAAAAATTTTGAATTATTATTAGATCAATCATTCAACTGATGATTTTGATTATATTGAGCAGCTTTATTCTATTAAGCTTAGCTATGTTAGCCTTGCTGTCTTACGAGTTTCGATTAAGAATACAGGATTTTTTTCTTGATTTGATTTCACAAAGCAAACAACAATTTTCTCAAGCAAAACAGTTTGTTCAGAAATTTCATCAGGCGGCATCGCCTGAGCATCTTCAGTCTGAATGGTATTTGCAGCAATGGTGGATTTTGATTTCAGGATTTAGCTTATTTGCCAGTATTTTAATGTTCGCTTTCACTCAGCCACTTACTGCAAGTAGGTTTGAAGCTGAATATTTAAGGAAAGTTGATCCACAGATTTATGCATTATTAGATGGGCAAATATTAACAGCTCCAACTGAAGTTGATGAACAGCTTATTATCGAAGCCTTACAAGAAGAATCTTTAGCAAATCATTCTGTAATTTCAGCGCAAAGCCTTAATCTGAATATTGAAGACATTCATATAAATCCAAATATCAGCACAGCAGACCGTAAATGGCATAAGATGAATCCGCGATTTAAACAGCGCTTACTGATGGTTTTTAAAATTATGCGCGAACAGCATGGTTATGAGCTGGTTTTACTCGAAGGTTATCGAAGTCCGGAAAGGCAAAACTCTTTGGCGACCAACAGTAATATTACCAAGGCCAAAGGCTTTCAAAGTTATCATCAGTTTGGTCTGGCCGCGGATATTGCCTTTAAGCGGAATGGCAAGGTGGTGATTAGTGAACGTGATCCATGGGCCATGCGTGGTTATGAACTGTTTGGCCAGATTGCAGAATCGGTGGGTTTAACCTGGGGCGGTCGCTGGAAATCCATTAAAGATTTTGGACATACTGAATATCGTATGCCCGGTTTAAAGAAAACAGCTGAAATGGCGCATCAACTCATTCATGAAGGACAATTACAGACTCAAACATTTCAGCCTTGAGTGCGAAATCGTAAATTAATTTAGAAAAGTCTGCATATGTTTAATGACTTCATCTGGTTTTTCACCATGCAGCCAATGTCCTGTATTTTCAATGCATTCAATTTTCGCCTGAGAAAATTGTTCATTGATTGCCGCAAAATGTTCAGGTTTTGAGATATAAAAAGAATTACCGCCACGAAGAAATAAAGCTGGCTGATTAACTTTTTCGACCTTTTCCCAAGCCATAATATCTGGATAATGATCAAATAAAGCTTGAACATTAAAGAGCCATTGCCCTTTATTAAAGGATTTTAATAAAAACTGAATTACCATTTCTTCATGAATGTATTCACGCATAATTTTTGCTGCCTCAAGTCGTGAAGCAACATTTGCTTGCTGCACAGCAAATAAGGCTTTAAAAATCTCAGTATGATGACTCTCATGATATTGGATTGGTGTAATATCAAGAACGACCAACTTTTCAGTTTGTACTCGGGCTAAATCAGCCAATTTCATAGCAATTTTTCCGCCCATAGAATGCCCTATTACTATGAACTTTTGAATATTTAAACTTGATAAAGTTTCTAGGATATCTTCCGCCATGAACTGATAATTTAAGTCTGAACTATGACCAGAAAGACCATGATTGCGTACATCAATTTGAAGCACGGTTCTTTGCTCAGAAAAATATCGAGCTAGTACGCCTAAATTACTTAAACTACCGAATAAACCATGAATAAAAATCATTGGAGATAGTACTGACGTTTCGTGGTGTTGGAGTTGATAATTTAGGATCATTTGAGAATTCCGTGATTTCTTTCTTTATTTAAGTGTTTATAATGGATTTATATTGGGAATTAATCAATTGCGAAATTTTTAAATATAAATTTTACTTAGGCTATTTTATGGGGATATATTTTGCTTAGGCTAAATAATTCATAATCGATTTGTAAGTATTTAAAATTACGATTTTAGATCTGGATGGATATCTGGCTATAAATATGAAAGAAGATGGTTGAGTTGTGGGGCAGACTAAATAAAATTAATGAAAACCTTAAAACTGGGATTTAATAACACATAAACCACTTTTAATTCGGAGTTTTTTCTTAAAACTAACTCGCTGTTATTATCCAAATAGACTGAGGTAATTTTGAAAATATTGTTTTTAATTATTCATTGCTTATTATTTATCAAAAAATGACTATTCATAAGTAGCTTATTAATCCACTTGATTCTGTTTAGAATAATACGTCTTAAGTCCAAATGAGTTACAGGTAGTAAACATCAACATTATAAATTTCCCCTCTCTCCCTTTCTTGATAAAGTTGTTAAAATTATGTATTGCTTAGGCTATTTTAATATCTTAGGATGTTCAAGTTATTAGCTTAAATATAAACGTGCAATCACGCTATCCTACTTAAATTATCCTGTTCAAGAAATTACATCACGTATATAAGACATTTTCAGAAAATTATAAAAATCCAGATTATTCATTTATTCTTATCAATATATTTGACTACCGCTGATATATCCCCGGGATATGAGGTATTCACATTAAAATAAATTTAAATTAACTTAACAAACTCTCTATCAAATGATATTCGGGAGATGGTCTTTCAGGTCTTAATATCTATAAAATTTGATTGTGAAATAGACTTAGATACTTTATTTTTATTTCACTGCGAAAAACTTTCGAGATAGAAAAGTATTTTATAACTTATTCTACATCCCTATTTTTACAAAATACGTTTGTAGTCATTCCAGATTGAGTCAAACTTTGATCCTGCCGATCAAGAAAACTTTTGGCGACCATGGCCATCGTGGGCGCGATATCCAGACTGCTGTTTTCTTCGGACACCTTTTGAATATCCTGATAGGCTTTCAGTCGTTTGCAGAAAGCCTGGCGTTGAGTTTGGTCATCTGCCTTTTGATCATCTTCATCTAAAATATGCTTGGTTTCATTCACGATTTTAGTCTGTGCTGAAATAAACTGGTCATAGGCACTTTGTGAAAGCGGCTCTGCGAAGACCACGCTATTCAGTCCTAATAATAATCCAACACAAATGAAAGATGATTTTTTTAGCATTTAGATTTCTTCTTTCCAGACATCTTCATAATCATCGGCATCGATCATGAAACGAAAACCTGTTTCCAGAGCCAGATACGGTAAAACTTCTGGTGCGATGTCCTGTAATTCACGTACTGTCATGGTTTCAAAAGCCTCTTCACTTGAAGGCTCTCCACCATAAATGTACCAGCTGATATTTTCAGCCGTTTCAGGCTTTTTACGGATGCCAACAATCGGATCCTGCTTTAAGGTATGTACTGCCACGGCAACAACATCATCACCCGTGACTTCAACATAAGCCGAGCCTACTTCTTCACAAAGTAGCTTTTGCTCTGCGATCAGTTCTTGTAACGGTGACAGGTTTTGCGTGTTTTTCGACATTCGGTCTTACTCATCAATTTTCATTAGCGCGCTATTTTAACTTAATTTTAATGAAGCTGATTGGGATTTCATCGAGATCTAAAAAATATCTGCCCTTAAACCATGTTAAGCGCAGATATGGATATCAGCTTATTGGAATACTTTAAAGCGCTCTTCATCAGCGAGATAATCTTTGGCACGTGGCTCGCTTTCTATCGAACCAAATACCAACTGTGCACGCAACTTCCAGTTTGATGGAATGTCCCATTCCGCATGAACTTGCTCATCCACGATCGGATTGTAGTGCTGCAATGATGCGCCCAACCCTTCTGTGTGCAATGCTGTCCATGTTGCAAATTGTGCGATCGCAGTCGAATGCTCTGCCCAGATTGGGAAGTTATCAGCATAAGATGGGAATTGTTCCTGTAAGCCTTCTACGACTGTGTGATCTTCAAAAAATAAAACGGTACCTAGCCCTGCCGCAAAACTTGCCATTTTTGCTGTAGTTTTTGCAGCGCTTTCTTCATCTTTGGCATAGCTTTTTAATTTGTCTGCCACAAAGCCCCAAAACTTTTCATGTTCTGAATTGAATAAAATGACGGCGCGTGAAGACTGAGAATTGAAAGAAGATGGGCTTTGTTTAATTGCAGTCTGAATCAAATCAGTTAGACGCTCAGGAGATTGTTCAACATTCTTGGCAATGGCATAAATAGTACGGCGTTTAGTAATTAAATCTAAAAACTGATTCGACATTTTTGAAAATCCTAGGATATATCTTCGGGAAAATTTGAACCTTCATCTATTTTTGTGAAGGATAGCTAATCAATTAAGCTTTTACTCATCTTGAGATAAAGCCTTTATACCTTAAAAAATAATAGACTGAATTACTAGGCTATTTAATTGATATTTTTATATATTTTTTAGCTAAAAATGATCATTTTCATCTATTTTTTGAACATTCGTTAAAACTACTGCCCTATGATAGAGCCTGGTGCTAAACGATGGTTCAACACGCGCTATTATTGATCAAAATTTTAAGAATGAAAAAGTTCAATGACCATATTTAATATTGCTTAGGCTATTTCAAGAGATCATGCATCATGAAATAAATCTCATATTCCAGATAAAATTAATCCCCCCAACTGGAGGATTAATTTTATAAATAAAAGCTAAAAAACTAGTTTAAAACTTTGCATTTAAAACCTGAGCAGATACTTTAGTTTTCCATAGCTCGCGTAAAATCGGTAAATAGAATTTCTCACCGAGTTCAACCAGCTCTGCATCAATCAGTGCATGCATCTCGTGCATAAACAGATAGTCCAGTTCAACTGTGGTCAGTTTAGTCTGCTGCTTTTGATAGTCTTTGCGTTTCTGTTGGGCTTGTTTAACCAGACGATCCGCAAATGCTTTATCTTTAAACTGGGTAATCGCTTTTAAACGCAGTTCAATAATGCCCCATCCGGTTAAGAACATCTGGAATGTCTCAAAATCATCGCTGGTCGATTCCCAAGACATTTCTTCCAGATTTTCATTATCCGGAAGTACAGGTAAAAGAAGTTCCATGACACTCGGGAAAATCTTTTTGAAATTCAGAATAAATTTAACAGGATGCTCACCTGGATAATCCTTGAATTGCACCTTTCTTTGAACATCTGTTAAATAAATATCAAGCATAAAACAATCATCAGTGGTTAATCTCATCTAGCACTATTGTACGCAACTCTGCCTGAGATAAAAACCACTGCTGACTATTCCATGATAAAACAGGCGTAAAGATTGAAAATAAAAGTGCTCCGGCCCTTATTTAGCATTCGGTGAGACCATCTGTTCAGGACGCACCACTTCATCAAACTGTTCAGCGGTGACTAAACCCAGTTCAACAGCCACCTGTTTTAAGGTTTTTCCTTCCTTATAAGCTGTTTTGGCAACCTTGGCTGCATTCTCATAACCAATGACCGGATTCAATGCCGTGACCAGCATTAAAGAATCATGCAGGAAATGTTCAATTTTCTCATGATTCGGCTCAATGCCTACGGCGCAATGATCATTAAAACTGTTACACGCATCGCCTAAAAGCTGGATGGATTGCAACAGATTATAGGCAATGACCGGCATAAATACATTCAGTTCAAAGTTACCTGATGCACCTGCCACGTTAATGGTGGTGTCATTTCCGAGAACTTGCGCGACCACCATCGTCATCGCTTCACTTTGCGTCGGGTTCACCTTACCCGGCATGATGCTAGAACCCGGTTCATTTTCAGGAATACGCAATTCACCAAAACCACAACGTGGCCCGCTGGCTAGCCAGCGAATATCATTGGCAATCTTATTCAAGCTAACCGCTAAAGTCTTTAATGCACCAGAAGCAAATACCGCAGCATCACGGCCTGCCAAAGCCTCAAACTTGTTTGGCGCAGTTACAAATGGCAAGCCAGTTAATTGTCCCAGGGTTTTAGCAGACTGAACGGCATAATCAGGATGGGCATTCAGACCGGTACCAACCGCTGTACCGCCTAATGGTAATTCATATAGTCCGACCAATGCCTGTTCTAGACGAAGAAGCCCATGATCCAGCTGAGAGACATAACCGCTAAATTCCTGCCCCAAGGTTAAAGGCGTAGCATCTTGTAGATGTGTCCGGCCAATTTTTACAATATCGGCAAAATCCTGAGATTTGGCATATAAAGTATCGCGTAAACGTGTGACAGCCGGAATTAAAAGTTCATTAATCTGCAAGCTCGCAGCCACATGAATCGCAGTTGGAAATGAATCATTGGTAGATTGGGCACGATTGACATGATCATTTGGATGAACCGGTTTTTGTGCCCCTAAATGATTGCCCAATTTCTGGTTGGCAATATTGGCAATCACCTCATTACAGTTCATATTGCTTTGTGTACCTGAACCAGTTTGCCAGACTACCAGTGGAAATTGACTGTCCCATTTCCCGCGGATGACTTCATCTGCCGCATCCACAATGTAGCGTGACAGTTCTTGTGGAATCTGGTTTAGCTCGGCATTAGTCAAGGCCGCAGCTTTTTTGACGAGTCCCATGGCACGAATCATTGGCCGTGGCAAACGCTCATTTCCAATTTTGAAATTTTGCAAGCTACGCTGAGTCTGAGCGCCCCATAAAGCCTCGCTCGGTACAGCCACTTCTCCCATCGTGTCATGTTCAATACGTGTTTGCATGTTCAACCTCAATTCTCCTTGCCTGTTACGGATCTTAGGAATTTCTATATCAATGATTTAATCTATTTATTTAAAGTAATCGATTACAGTATCAATGTAAATGATAATTATTATCAAATACAAGCTAAGTTCTCTTACTTACTGCCCTCTGAGCATATTCTGATAAAACAACCATTCATCCTCAAGCATCTTTCTGAGTGATCGCTGAGGTTGCCAATGTAGGATATTTCGCGCTTTTCCAATGTTCGCCCCCAATTGATCCATTTCCGCATGTGGGTATGGCAGAGCATCCATGGTTTTGATTGCAGACTGAGTCACTTCAGCCAGTTGATCTAGCAAATCCTGTATGGAAATCAATTCACCGGCAATATTAAAGGCTTCACATTTTAATTCCTGCTGTTGTGACAGCCATTGCAAGGACTTGATCACGGCATCACAGCAGTCTGCGACATGCAGAAAACTCCGTTCTACCGTGCCATCCGCAGTATGGGCCTGACGGCGTAATTCCAGATATTCACGTTGCTGTGCAGCGACCTGCATCGCCAAAGGCAAAATATTTTTCGGTAAAGGTGGCACCGCTTCCCCCAGCACACCGTGTTCAAAGGCGCCGGCGATATTGGACAGACGTAGGATCGCAATCCGCCATTCATTATCAGTTTTGGCAGTATCCCGGATAATTTCCTCAACCATTTGTTGCGATTTGATATAGGGATTCGGATAAGTGAAGTTAAAAGGCAGATCTTCGCTTAAGTCTGCACCAGATTGTCCATATACCGCCAGACTGGATAAATGTACCAGATGACGCACGCCGGTACGCTGCATGGCACGCATGAGACTCATAATACAGCTAACATTATCATTATAATATTCAAGTGGTTTTAATACTGATTCTTCCAGTGACTTAAAACTTGCGGTATGCACCACAGCCTGAATCGAATGCTGCTCAAAGACTTTGTTCAATGCTGGGGTATTGCGAATATCAATCTTGATAAAAGGTACATACATGCCGGAGATAAATTCAAGACGCTCCAGAGTTTGTAAGTTGGCATTGGCCAAATTATCGACCACAATGACCTCTAGTCCTTGTGCTAACAGACTTAAAGCAATATGTGAGCCTAAAAAGCCTAATCCACCCGTCACTAAAATCATTTATACTACCTACTTTCTGATGAAGCCAAGATCAATCTGTTGCTATTGATCAAGCCTGTAGTGAATTTCGATGAGCACCTTAATTCTTATTACCTCCGCACCGACTTCCATTTATGCCTGGCATGCTCTAGGTTTGGCTCAGGCCTTGCAAGATAAACAGGAAGCATTCCGTGTATTTTTCTATCAGGACGGCGTATCGGTCGCAAATGCACTGCAATGGGTACCCGACGATCAACGTCATCTTACACACGCATGGCAAGCGCTACAGATTCGTCTCCCGGTCTGTGTAAGTGCAGCATTGGCACGTGGAATTACAGATCTAGACAATGCTCAACGTCACAATATTCAGCAGCATAATCTGGCAGATGCCTTTGAATTGGTCGGTTTAGGTGAACTTGCCGATGCTGTTCAGTCCTCACAACGTCTCATTCAATTCTAGATGTTTCATTTTTTAGAATGTGTTGCTTTTCCAAGGAATCTTGTGTGAAATCTGTACTTGTTATATTAACCCAAGCCAATCTGACTAGCCTGCAAGTGCATGAAAGCCTGTCGGCTACCATGGTCCTGGCAACCTTTGGTGCAGAAGTTAAAGTCCTGCTACAAGGGGCTGCCTTCAGTCTGCTACGTTCAGAGCTACAATTTGACCAGTTGCAACATGCATTTAAACTAGCATCAAATATGGTCGACAGTTTCGAGTTTTATGATCTCACTCCGATTCTGATTGAGCAGAAAAACCAAAATTCCCCATTTGTGACACAGAGCGAACAAGAAATCGAATTTATTGAGCTTAATCCTGAATTTATTCAAAGCTTTGATCATGTGCTGTATTGGTAAGGAATAAGAATATACAAATGTCAAATCATACACTTTATCTGATCCAATCCAGCTATTCGGCAACAGCGCAGATCCTAGAGCAACTGGCTCAAATTTATGCAACGGGTGATCAGGTCGTGCTGATGGGTGAAGCGGTATTGCAGTTAGAACATTCGTTTCTGCAAAGCTTGCCACAAATTCACATGCTGGAAAATGATGCGGAACTTTTAGCGCAGCCTTTGCCTACACAAATAAAGCTTTTGAATTATGCGGATTTTGCAGATCTTTGCCTCGAGTTTAATCGCTGCATTTCAATGAAATAATGAATGAGTTAGATATGAATTTAGAATTAGATCAAGATGGCCATCTGATTGACTATACCATCTGGAATGAAGACGTTGCTCAAGTGCTGGCCGATAGTTTGGAACTGAGCTTAACTCCTTGGCATTTTGAAATTCTGCAAGCGGTACGTCAGTTCTATCAGCAGTTTGGTCATTCACCAGCAACACGCCCACTGATTAAATTTTTAATGAAAACTGTTAGTGCCGATATCAATAATGCCATGCTTCAGGAAAAGTTTAATACTGGTCTGGTGGCCCGTCACTTAAGCCGTTTGGCTGGTGTACCCAAGCCTGCGAACTGTTTATAAAGATACTTCGCTTTCTAAAGTGTGTATTTAAAGGCCCAAATCATTTTTTGGGCCTTTTTATGAGAGCAATTTTCAGACTGAGAATAATGAAAGATACAGCTGGATCTAATTCGTTAAATTTGGGTTTGCTCTAATAATCGCAATGCCCGATGCAATTCATGATCCATTTCAGGCAGAACTTTAATCAGAAACTCAATTTGTGCTTTCGCTTCGGCCTTGCTCACCAGTTGGGCCTCTACCAGTTTTTGCTGCTGAGTGATCAACAAACTGAGTTGTTGAGGATCTGGTCGTTGTCCCTCACTTAAAGCGTTAATGATCTGAGTAAAGTCGAGATATAATTGTTCTTGTTGCTTTGATAATTCGCTTTGCTTTGCAACCCTATCGTTCTGTTCCTTCTTCGTAGTTTGACTATTCTCAGAAGAATTAACAGATATATAGCTTGCCGATTTTTCAGCTGGCAGGACCAGATCAGAATGGGTCTGATCAGTAAAATTCGTCCGATAGATTTCTTGTCGTACCTGATAGCCAATACCCACTAAAGTCCCGAACAGGAGCAATCCGATCATTACATAGAACAGAATTGTTTTATCATTCATTTTTATGCCCTCAGCTCAAGAAAGACAGCCTTTATTAAAAAGCTGTCTTTTTCACTAATCGACGATTGACTACGGCGTTGACCAGTCTGCTGGTGCATATCCAATCCGGACGCGTTGTGGATGATTTCCTACCGGCACACTCAGCACTTTATTGCCTGTGGCAAAATCAATCACTGTGACTACATCGGTTTCACTTTCTGAAATCACACAGCTACGACCATCCGGGCTTCGCGTTGCCCAATAAGGTTTACCTGCAGAAATCAGTTTCCCGGCTGTCAGTGTTTTGCGATCCACAATCGTAGCGTAGTTATCCATCGTACCGGCGACACAGAGCTTTTCACCATCAGCACTGATTGACAATCCATGATGACGCGAATCATTCACCCATTTTGTCCGGTCTTTCGGGATACTGTCACTGCCAGGGAGCTGTCCGATCCGGCTAATCTTGTTCTGATTCAGATCGTACTCAATCAGCCCATTAAAAAATGAAACCTGGGCATACAGTTTGGTTTCATCCTTACTAAATACCATTGGTCGTACTGAGTTGGACAAATCTTTTCGACCAAATGCATCCAATGCGGGCCTGAAATCGATTTTTCTTAGCACCTGATGTGTATTGGCATCTGCAATAGTAATAAAACGCTTACCTTTAGTAAAGTCTTGCCACTGTGCATCCATCGAGGTTTCAACATTGCCGATGGCAGAGTTCAGGATCTTGTTGCCGCCATCGAAGTAAATGTTTTCATGCGGTTTATCGCCAGTGCTGAAACGGCCTAACTCTTTACCGGTATGGATATCCAATACATGCACCACATTTCCTGAAGATGCAGATACGGCGACTCGTTGCCCATCTGGTGATACCGCCATATGGTCAGCACGGAAGCCTTCTACAGGCGTCCGCCAGTTAATCTTGCCGGTTTTGATATTAATTGATACCACATCGGCGAAACTTGGGCGTGATGCAACGACTGACTGTCCATCTGGTGTCGAGTACATATCATCCACCAGCTGGTCATTGCCTTCACCGGCTGTGGCCTGAATATAAGTATAAGCAATCAGTTTGATTGGATTCAGGTGAATTTCTTTAAGGCGCTCTTTACGATCAGGAATCATGTTAATGACGCCAATTTTGCCAAAATCACCCGATGGACGAATCACGGTTACCGTGCCATCCCAATTATTTCCGACAAAGAAAACCTGCTGTGAATTGGCAGGTACAGCTGAAGGCGCAGAAGCGGCCTGTACAGCAGGGATGGTTACTGATATTAACATTGCTGATACTGTCAGGCTAAAACGTGGCCAGATTTTGTTTTTAATGTTCATGGATGAAGCTCCGTATAATCATTTATATTTTTTTTAATTTATTGTTGTGCACATTCGTGCTGTGCTTATTCTTGGCCTAATATACAAATGTATAAAATATTTTGCTAATTTTTCCGACCAAAAAGTCTGAAGCTATTTTTTTAAATCTCGCTTCAGACACTATTCTTTTAAATCTTCAGCGGAATCGAAGCCTAATCATCCAATAGATCAACAAATTGTGCATTCAGCACTTTGGCAAGATCATCCGGTTTTAAGCCAATATCCAAACCACGCTTGCCTCCACTGACATATATTTTCTGGAGTTTTTCTGCCGATGCATCAATCACAGTCTTTAAACGTTTCTTCTGTCCGACCGGGCTAATTCCACCAACCAGATAACCAGTCAAGCGTTCCGCCTGTTTCGGATCTGCCATTTGCAGTTTCTTGCAACCCAAAGCTGTCGCTACTTTTTTCAGGTTTAACTGATGATGTACAGGTAAAATTGCCACAAAATATTGCTTTTCATCTGTCACCAGCAACGTTTTAAAAACTTCTTCGGCTTGCAAGCCTAATTTTTCTGCTGCCTCTAAGCCAAAGCTTTTCGCATTGGCATCATGTTGGTATTCGTGAATGCTATATTCAATTTTTTGGGCTTTTAAGAGTTTGCATGCAGGCGTCATAGTGATTCTGGTTGAAAGCTAATGGCATAAGTATATAAATATTCATTCAAGAAGTTAATTTCTTAGCTCAATTTTATAAACTGGCTCTTTAGTATTTGAATATTTATCAGCATAGCTTCTGAGCCAAAAGTGAAACATAAAAGCCACAACCATTTAGAGCCGAAAGGAAGTTTATAGCCCATTTATCTACAATTTGACTTTCAATGCTTTTACTCTATTTTCACCACCCACAGTATTTTGAGCGTTTTTGCAAAGAGAGAGACGTGCAAAATACCAACAAATATATGCGTTTTTGCCACTATATATAGGTTTGGCAAGTTCTTAATACCTCATTTACAGATGTTAAAGATGAACACATTTGTCACTTCAGCAAGCTATAAACTCTCTGACTCAATACCGAAGACTTCTATTGCTCGCTATTAAGCTCAATATCTGGCTTCGCATGACGTGTATATCATCCAGTATAAAATTTGGCACTAAGCTTGGAGCTGCACAGACTTAGCTTGATCTGCTATTTGGTAATAAAATGTATAGAAAACAGGATCTAAAACCTTATAATATAATCATTAATATATTGTTTTATTTTGCATTTTTAAATACTGCTTAGGTTTTCAGACAAGCTGCTGGTTTTAAATGGCGGTGATAAAAAGCTCAAGTGCTGGAATCCACTTTTTATTGCAGGTCTATGCAAATCCCTACTGAATATCGAGTTCAGTTGAACCAAGTATGCTTTGATCGAGATTAAAAATATAATCAAAAGGAAGAGTTTAGCGTTAACCTGAAGATACAGTTACATAAAGGATATTAACTGTTTTTGCCAATTGGGTTTACAATGAAAATAATCTGAATACCCAGCGAATTGTAATTTTTTAACATTGCCAAATCTCTGCAAAGTTTTCATTATAGCGCCACTGTTTACTATATGCTTTCTACGTCAATTCAAAGAAATTATAAATAGCAATGTAGAAAATCATGCAATAATAAGCAGAGTTTGCAGACATCTTGCAGACAAACCCCGATACTTTTTAATTGGAGCACGCTGGATGAGTTCGACCATTTTGGTTGTTCATGGACCGAATTTAAACTTGCTTGGGAAGCGCGAACCGGAAGTTTATGGTCACCTTAGTCTTGACGATATTAACCAGCAGCTGATTGCTCAGGCTCAACAGGCTACATTACAACTCGATACTTTCCAGAGCAACTGGGAAGGTGCCATTGTTGACCGAATTCATCAAGCACAGCAAGACGGCGTTCAATATATCATTATTAATCCGGCAGCATTGACCCATACCTCTGTTGCGGTTCGCGATGCCCTGCTTGGCGTTGCCATTCCTTTCATTGAAGTCCATCTGTCTAATGTGCATGCACGTGAGGCATTCCGACATCATTCATACTTGTCCGATAAAGCCATCGGTGTGATCTGTGGTTTAGGTGCAAAAGGCTATGCTGCTGCCCTCGACTATATCATTGAAAAAATACAACCTTCTACACAATCTTAATTAGGAATACTGTCTCATGGATATCCGTAAAATCAAGAAACTCATCGACTTGATGATTGAATCTGACTTACAGGCGATCGAAGTTAAAGAAGGCGATCAATCGATTGCATTAACTCGTCGTAATCCAGTGGTTGCAGCAGCTGTTCCTGCGATGCCTGCACCAGCAGCCGAAGCGCCAGCAGCAAAATCTCCTCGCGGTGCTGTTGAAACTTCACCAATGGTCGGCGTGTTCTATGCAGCACCAAGCCCAGGTGAACCGACATTTGTTAAAGTTGGCCAGACTGTTTCTGCAGGCGATACGCTCGGTATTATCGAAGCAATGAAAATCATGAACCCGATTGAAGCAACTCAAAGCGGTGTGATTGAAGAAATTCTGGTGAAAAATGGTGAAGTGATTCAATTCGGTCAACCACTTTTCCGCTACCGCGCTTAATCACCCCGGGGATTTATAATGTTGCAAAAAGTTTTAATTGCAAACCGTGGTGAAATTGCATTACGCATTACCCGGGCTTGCAGAACTTTAGGGATCAAAACTGTAGGTGTCTATTCTGACGCAGACAAGGACCTGATGCATTTACGTTTCTGTGATGAAGCAGTGTGTATTGGCCCTGGTGCGAGCAGTGACAGCTACCTGAATATTCCTGCGATTATTACAGCTGCTGAAATTACCGGCGCAGATGCAATCCATCCTGGTTATGGATTCCTCGCTGAAAATGCAGAATTTGCCGAAATCGTAGAAAATTCTGGTTTTATCTTTATTGGTCCACGTCCGGAACATATCCGTTTAATGGGGAACAAGGTTTCTGCCATTATTGCCATGAAAAAAGCGGGTGTACCAACAGTACCGGGCTGCGACCATGCCGTAACGATTCACAATGCGATGGCTGAAGCGAAAGAGATCGGTTTTCCACTGATTGTAAAAGCCGCTTCTGGCGGTGGTGGTCGTGGTATGCGTATCGTCGAAAATGTCGATACCCTACTCGAATCTGTTCAGGCTGCACAGCGTGATGCGGAAATGTGGTTCGGTGATGATACGGTCTATATGGAACGTTTCCTGCAAAAGCCACGTCATGTCGAAGTGCAAGTGCTGGCTGATGGTAATGGCCATGCGATTCATCTGTATGATCGTGACTGTTCACTACAGCGTCGCCATCAAAAAGTACTGGAAGAAGCACCAGCACCGAACTTACCACAGCAAGCACGTGCTGATATTCTAGAAGCCTGTGTCAACGCCTGTAAATTGATGCAATATCGTGGTGCAGGTACATTCGAATTCCTGTTTGAAGATGATGAGTTCTTCTTCATTGAAATGAATACGCGTGTTCAGGTTGAGCATCCGGTAACTGAAATGGTCACGGGGATCGATATTATCGAACAGCAATTGCGTATTGCTGGCGGTTTAGGTCTCGATATTCAGCAAGAAGACGTCAAAGTTTTAGGACATGCGATTGAATGCCGTATTAACGCAGAAGATCCATCGACCTTCCTGCCTTCACCAGGCAAGATTGACAACTTCTATGCACCAGGCGGCGCAGGTATCCGTTTGGACTCGCATGTTTATCCAGGCTACAGCATTCCACCGTATTATGATTCGATGATTGCCAAACTGATTTCGCATGGTAAGGATCGTGAGACATCTATTTCTCGAATGAGAAATGCTTTGGAAGAAATGATTTTAACTGGTGTTAAAACTAATATTCCTTTGCATAAAGATTTAATCCTTCAGGATAAAAACTTCTGCAAACAGGCAATGGATATTCATTACCTAGAGAAGCATTTGTTAAAGCAGCTTGAAGGTGCTGAAGACAAAGCCTAAATCAAAGCTCATAAAAAACCGCTGTCATTCAGCGGTTTTTTATTGTGTGCAATTTAAGGCAATACGCGTCTGAGCACGGCAAAACATTGCTCGGCTTTTTCATTGGCACAGAAGTTAATGGTATAAGGGTTTTGCCATTTCACAAAATACTGCGAAATTTCACCAGACTGATCCACCTGATTGCCTGAACAGTCTTTTTCATTATTGTCATATTTTACTTGCAGAATCAGCGCTGGAATCTGCTGTGAAGGATCCTGTGCCGGCTGATAGTCATACAGCCCTGACGTCCACTCGTCGCCACTTTTAATCACCACATTATTATTGCCTTTAAAATTATAATATTCGATACATTTTTTATTATTCGGGATTTCCATTCCCCACAATCCGACAATTTCCGGACGGGTTTTCACGGTAAATGTATTTGGGATTTCAGCAGCTTTAGCAGGAGCATTCGCTGGTTTTTTATTTTCTGTCGCCATTAGCCAAGGTGAGCTCATGAGTAAGATAAGGCTAAGACATATTTTTTTCATATTTACCGGCATCTTGTTAACAATTGATTCTAAATTATCATATTTTTTGGGATCGTGTCCCGCTCTAACGCAATTTCAATACAGAGTCAGAAATTATTTATCACATTGTTTAAAAACATGGATTTCTTTTCTGACTTTTTTTGTATATATTTCGTATATAAGAATCTTAATAGTTCGTATTAATAACAGATTAATCAAACAATAAAATTATATTTTGGGTCAAACTTAGTTGCTAAACAAAGTGATCATTCACACTTAGAAATTTGAATAGGATTTTAAATTTGCAATTAGCTCGAATAACAGAACAACAATTAAATCATGAAACCTATGCTTATTTTGTCATTGTTTTCGCTGTTTTAGTCTGTTGTTTTATTGGGATCGCAACCAGACCGATTGAGTACCTGGCATTATTGTGGCCGGCCAATGCTGCCTTGTTAGCCCTGTTCTTACGCTTTCCACATTTAAATAATATGGGAGGTTGGCTCGGTGCATTCAGTGCTTTTATGTTTGCAGATCTGGTCACCGGGAACAGCCTATTACAGAGCCTGTTTCTTACCCTGTCTAATCTGATCAGTACTATTGTCTCGATATTTTTTATTCGATATTTCAAGATTAATTACAAATACTATAATACCGGTTATACCTTCGTTCATTTATTTGGCATCTTCGCTTTTGCCGGCTGTCTGGCCAGTGCGGCTTTTGCAGTTCTCACCTTGCCCAATCTACCCAATTCATTCATGACCAAAGAAAATTTATGGATTGATTTTGGTCTGTGGTGGACCGGTGAAATGGTGAATTATATTGTGTTTCTCCCTTTAATCTTGGCATTCCCAAGAATAAAAGACATGCAATACTTATTTAAAAACCGTCGTCAAAAACGTAATTACTTCAGCTATTTTTTACCTGCATCTTCAGTCGTGGCCTGTCTCATCATTACCAATATTTTTGCAGGCCCGGGCGCAATGCTCTACCCTCTGGCTGCACTGATCTGGGCTGCATTGACCTATCGTCTGTTTACTATGACCATGATCAACGCTTTTGTGATTATCCTGACCTATTACAGCCTGACGCAGTTTTACGCCACCAATCACACCATCCTGGCAGATTCTACGATTTATATTTCACTCCGGATCGGGCTGTTTATGCTGGCCTTATCTCCGCTCATCCTGTGTATTATCAGCCAAAACCGCAATGAGCTGTTTAAACGGGTCTTGTATCTGGCCAATCATGACAGTCTGACCCGCACCATGAACCGTCATTTTTTCTTTCAGAAAGGTGAATATTTACTGCAATATGCCAACAGAATGGAATTTTCGGTCATCATGCTGGATATTGATCATTTCAAACGTCTGAACGATGATTTTGGCCATCATGTCGGTGATAAAGTCCTGCAACACTTTGCGCAGATTGTACGTAACAATTTACGTGCTCAAGATCTTTTTGCACGGATTGGTGGAGAAGAATTTGTACTGCTACTCTGGAATACCGAACCCTCAGAAGCGCGGCTCATTGCAGAACGGATTCGTGATCTTGTGGAAAAAACCCCGATTTATCAATCAGATGGCTCGCCCCTGTATATTACCGTGAGTGTGGGCATCACTCATCAAAATGAACCGCAGGCCCAAGACCTGCAAAACCTGATCAATATTGCAGATCAAGCCTTGTATCAGGCCAAACATCGTGGGCGAAATCAGGTGGCGCTTGCATCTTGAGCCTAAATGATCTACAACCTTGAAGCAGCAACACTAGGGAATGGCAATGAAATTTGAAGAATATCTGCAATATGACGGTTTAGGACTGGCTGATCTGGTCGCCAATAAACAAGTACATTCAAGTGAACTTTTATCTGCTGCACTAGAGCGTAGCTCAATTGCCAATCCCGAGCTAAATGCAATTATTATTCCGATGCATGAGCATGCATTGAAACGGAGCCAGCAAAATCTGTCCGGACCTTTTGCCGGTGTGCCTTTTCTGGTTAAAGACCTGTTTCAGGAATATGCCGGTTATCCAACTTCTTATGGTTGTCAGGGCTTAAAACGGATTGGTTATATCGCCGAGACCAATGCCGAGATTGTCAATCGCTGGGAAAAAGCCGGGATTGTGACTTTTGGACGTACCAATACTCCTGAATTTGGGATTAAAGGTATTACTGAACCAGATGCTTGGGGCAGCTGTAAAAATCCGTGGAATTTACAGCATAATAGCGGCGGCTCGTCCGGTGGTTCCGCTTCTGCCGTGGCTGCCGGAATTGTACCAATTGCGGGTGCTGGTGATGGTGGCGGCTCGATACGTATCCCCGCTTCCTATTGCGGCCTGTTTGGCCTGAAACCGAGTCGTGGCCGCACGCCTTGGGGACCACAAATGAGTGAAGCCATGCATGGCGCCGCGATTCAGCATGTACTGACCAAAACGGTACGTGACAGTGCGGCGATGCTAGACGCCACTCATGGTGAAGATCACAGTTCACTGTTTAAGATTCAACGTCCTCAGCATCATTATCTGGATGTGATTCAGCAACCGCCAAAAAAACTGAAAATTGCGTTTAGCACTTATTCTACGATTGGCACACCTGTTTCCCAGGATGCCATTAAAGCCATTGAAAAAACAGCCAAATTGCTAGAATCTTTGGGCCATGAGGTGGTCGAAGACCGCCCAGCCATTGATGGAATGCAACTGGCCAAGGATTTTATTACCACCTGGTTTAGCCAATTTTCATTTATGCTGGATGAAATCCAGAAAGGCTATCCGTCTAAAACAAATGATTTTGAATTGGACTCTTTAGCACTGGCGGCTTTTGGGGCCAAAACCAGCGCGATTGATTATATCCAGAACCTGAATAACTGGGGCCAGTATGTGACCCAGATGAATCATTTCTTTGATAATTATGATCTGTACCTGACGCCTGCAACGGCGACAGTGGCGCCAAAAAATGGTGAGGTCAAAACACCAAACTGGCAGAAACCGATTCTTAAAGGTTTATTGAAACTGAATAAAGCGCATTTACTGGCGCAAGGGAAACTAGTAAACCAGATTGTGAAAGAAAATCTAAAATGGGTGCCTTTTACCCAGTTGGCCAATATTACCGGACTCCCAGCGATGTCTGTACCACTGTACTGGAATGAACAAAACCTGCCGCTCGGTTCACAGTTTATTGCGCCGTTTGCCCGTGAGGATCTGCTATTACAACTGGCAGCCCAATTGGAACAGGCACAACCGTGGTTTGGGCAATACGCCAAAATCCGTATTTAATACTGAGATGATATTTTCAAGCCTGTTTTTGCAGTTCGACTTTATTTGGCAATCCGAAAATCAGTAACAAGCCAAGCAAAGTCGATACTGCAGCAGCGATAAAAATAGATGTGCCGCCGACTTGATCCCAATAATGCCCAGCCAGAATACTGCCACTCGCCACGCCAACGCCCCACATCGTGCTATATAGCGCTTGTCCACGTCCTTGCTGCCCTGCAGAAAAATTCTGGAAAATCACTCGCATCGCAATCATATGAAATAAACCAAAACTTAAAGCGTGAATCGTTTGAGCAAAAAACTGTGCCATAAATGAAGCAGGAAAGACTCCGACGATGAACCATCTTAATCCTGTCATTAACAAGCATAGCGTGACCAGATGACGCCATGACCACCGTGTCAGAAAGAACGTCGCATAGGCAAACATGATTATTTCCGCAATGACCCCGACTGACCAGAGCAGCCCGATCTGACTGGTGCTAAATCCCGCCTGACTGAGATAATTGCTATAAAAACTATAAAATGGCGCGTGTGAAAATAGCAGAATCAATTCAATCAGGAAAAAGCTATACACCACTGGGCGTTTGAATATTGGCCATAAGGGTTCGAGCTGTTTCTGTGCGGTAGGTGCTGTCGTGGGCTCTTTAATGGTAAATGACCAGAGAAAGGCCAGAAATGAAATACACAGCAACAAGACGGGTAACATACTGATGCTAATAATTTCAAAGACGGCGCCCAAGCAGAATACACCGATAATAAAGCCGACTGATCCCCATTTTCGTACTTTGCCATAGAGTTCTGCTCTTTTTTCCCCGAGCCAGAATAAAGTCACGCCTTCAAACTGAGCCAGAATAGCATTCTGAAAGAAACTGAAAATCAGCATCAATAAACCTACAGATTGAAAGCTATTGGGAATGATAAAAATCATGAACCAGATACAGGCTTCCATCCAGGTGGCAATACGCACCAGCAGCATGCGTTTACCGGATTTATCTGCAATCCACCCCCAGATCAACGGCGCAAAGAATCGGGTAACAATCGCAATAGAAGATAAAATGCCGATTTCCTGATAATTGAAGCCTTGATCTTCAAGATACAGACTCCAAAAAGGCATGAACGCCCCGACAATCGCATAGTAAAAAAAGTAAAATCCACTGAGTCTATGCTGGATTGCTAGAACTGGCATTGATTTATATATCCTAATATTTTCAAAATGTTAAACTCGATCAATTTCTATAGCACTGTATTCGACAACTCTTGATTTTGCTACGAGCATCTCGTATTAGTCTAAAAATAAATTTACATAAGTTTATGAATAAATTTTACTAAAGCAAAAAACCCTTTGCTGAGTTAAATCAAAGTAAGAACATAAATCGGCTTCTATATTGAGCACACGATAAAGGGCGGAAACGTTTTTAGGAAGGAGTTGGATGGACTTAAAATCTGAAGATCAACAATCATACAGACATTACAATTATTTTATGGCTAAAGTATGTCCAAAGAATTTCAGATCATAGGCTAAAAATTAAAACTAACTCTAGCTTTATAGCAAGGAGAAAATCAATGCCTAACTTTATAAGACCTCTATGCTCGGGTCTAGTCTTCCTCCCTCTAATGGCAATAAGTATTTGTAGTGCTGCATATGCTAACGCTTCCCCTATAGCATCTAACTCTCCAAAAGATAATATTCATCCCCATATAGATCATCATTTAAGTGAAAGTCTTTATCCTGATGAAGCAAACATAACTGAAAAAATCGCAGATATCATTGAGATATCGATTCGGAAAGAATATTCCACAGGTATCGCGCTACGTGATGCCCATCCCAAAGCACACGGTTGCGTACGCGCAGAATTCAAAGTAGATGAAGCTCTTCCCAAAAACTTGGCTCAAGGTGTTTTTATTCCGGGAAAAACATATCAAGCCTGGATTCGTTTCTCTAATGGTTCTAAAGATGCCCAACAAGCAGATATTAAAAAAGATGCCCGTGGCATGGCGATAAAACTTCTGGCTGTACCGGGAGAAAAGCTTTTAGATGATGAAACCTCTACTCAAGATTTCATTATGATCAATCATCCTGTCTTTTTTGTGAATGATCCAGTCCGATATATGTCATTTATGCAAGATATAAATAGCGATAGATTTTTCAATAAGTTGCATATTCCTTTTGCATTAGGAGCTAAAGGAACCTGGATTGCCTTAAATACGAGAAATAAAATTTCTAATCCTTTGCAAACTAGATATTGGTCTATGGTGCCCTATCAATTAGGAATAGTCACTGATCGTCAAGCTGTAAAGTATTCAGCTCAAACATGTTCGACAGTGACAGATCCTCTTCCACATGCTCCCCATCATAATTTTCTAAGAGAAAAACTGCGCCAATATTTGCAAAAAAGTGAAGCATGTATGGAGTTTCTGGTACAGCCTAGAACATCAAACACCATGTCGGTCGAAGATTCCATGACTGAATGGCAAGAAAGTGAGGCACCTTTCTACAAGGTCGCAACTATCCGCATTCCTCCACAAGTTTTTGATACGCCTGACCAAAACAAGTTTTGTGAAAACCTTTCCTTTACACCATGGCATACCCTACCGGAACACAAACCTCTGGGAGTAATAAACCGAATGCGAAAGGTGATTTATGATCGTATTAGTGAGGTTAGACATGATATGAATTCTATTAACAGATCAGAACCACATTAAAATATAAGTGCTTATTTGAAGTTATCAGCTAACCTAAAATAACCTGTTGTACTGCTCATTCGCCTTAACTTAAAAGCTTTAGTTTACAAACTTTGTGCAGAGTTAATTTAGAAACATAAATAAAGCTGCTACATTAAAAATGACATTATAAAAAGGAAAATGGTTTCAGCGATGAAAATTAAATCTCCTATTATTAAATTGATCATGAGTTGTTTATGTTTAGGTTCAACATATGCAATAGCATCTCCTCCACTTCCCGATAGCAGCAAAATCCAAGCATCTCATATTTCGGAAAAAATACCGGGTACAATATTATCTATACAAGAACAAAATACTGATCTGTTTACGAATGCCTCACAACGTTTCTTAATCAATTATCGCAGTCGTGGCACAAAATCCGAACCCATCGTCGCTTCAGGCTATATCCTGTTACCTAGAGGCAAAGTCCCTAAAGATGGCTGGCCTGTTCTGGCTTGGGCGCATGGTACAACTGGCGTTGCTGATACATGTGCACCCTCTGGAGATTATGTGGGTGGGCCAGTCCATGTCTATCAGCAAATCGCTGCTAAGGCACTGAATGCCTGGCTCGCTCGCGGCTATGCAGTCGTTGCACCTGATTATCAAGGTTTAGGCACTCCGGGCGGTCATCCTTATATGAATGCGCGAAGCCAGTTGCATACTGTCGTTGATGCTGTACGAGCGATCCACCATTTAAAGCCTTATAGCTTTAGTAAAAATTGGTATGTTATGGGTCATAGTCAAGGAGGTGCAGCATCTCTTAAAGTTGCAGCATCCGGTCAAAAAGATGCGCCTGAATTTGATCTTCGCGGGGCAATTGCACTGGCACCAGGCGGTTATCAATATGAAGGAATCGCTGAATATGTTGCTAGCAATTCGCAAATCACGACTGATGTCGCCGCATTTTTTCCAATTGTGCTTTTAGGAGCAGAAGCTGCAGACCCGATGCTTGCTCCAGCAAATTTAGTTAGCCTAGAAATGGGAGAAATTCTTAATCATGCACGCAGTCGCTGTTTGTCAGAATTACAATCAGACCTAAAACAAGCACCTAAGACTGTCTTTAAATCAAATGTAAATCTGGCACCTTTGACAAATTATTTAAAAGAACAGTCTATTGAGAATATGACACCGACTGTGCCGGTTCTGCTGGTACAAGGCGAGAAAGATCAACTGGTCGATTATCGTGGTACTTATGCTTACTACCAGCAGGTATGTACAAAGCAGAAATCTATCGCCTTCCATCTAGTCAAAAATGGAGATCATCGTGATTCCTTAAGACAGAGTGAATTTCTGATTGGAAACTTTATCCATTTAGTTGGACAAGGAAAAGCTTTGAGCACCTGCCCTACAAAATAACCCGGCGAGCTTTTGCATTTAATCATTAAAAACTCAAATATCTTCATATTTATAGAATAGTCCTTTAAATGAGCACTATTCTATAACAGAGGATAAACTGATATTCATCCGTATTCTTACTTTGTGTTAAAACTACATTTACGATTTCGAATTGTTTTGAGCCCATCATTTTTATACCTTAATTCTTTAGCAGATAATAATTAGAATGAAAGAGGTTATTTATGTGCTCAAACTATGAATTCCCCTCAAAAAAACGTCTTTCCTTATTAGATATTCATGAAGAGCAACTCGAACTGGATATGAAAACGCATGTTTATCCTTTAGCGCCGGCCCCAATCATTATGCGCGGTGCTGACGAATTTGAGCTGGATATCGCACGTTTCGGACTGATTCCAGCCTGGGCGAAAGAACTAAAATATGGCCGGCATACTTATAATGCACGGACTGAAACAGTCGCATCCAAACCAAGTTTTCGACATGCTTGGAAAAACAACCAGTTTGCTTTAGTACCAGTCGATACATTCTATGAACCTAAATATATAGACGGCAAACCGCACTGGTTTGGTATTTCACGTGAAGATGGCAATCCTTTTACCGTGACGGCGATTTATGATGACGCACACATTGATGGTGAAAAAATCAGATCATTTTCGATGCTGACCATAAATTCAGATCACCATCCCTTTATGAAACAGTTTCATGACCCGAATGACGAAAAACGCTCAATCATTGTGATTCCGGAAAAATCACGACATGACTGGTTGCACTGCGATCATGAACAAGCCCATGAATTTTTCTTTGAAATGAAAGATGAATTTATTGCAAAGCCTAGAGATCAACGTTTATCGGGAAATTAAAAAGCCCTAAACCAAGTTAGGGCTTCGTCCATGTTAAAAAGCTATTTTTGCTCTCTCAATGGATTTTCCGGCTCTGCATTGGGTTTTTTCTCTGGTTTGACATGCTTATAAGATGCCTGATTACCCTTGTCGTCATTTGATTCTTTATGCGGATTTGATTCTTGCTCTGGCTTATTTGTCATATGCATCTCCTTCATATATCTATTAATAAATAAATATGATATCTGCTGCTAAACATCAATGTTATTTATGTTGCACATTCAGTTTTATAAAGAGACAAACTTTCCTTCAAGTGCTCTTTGACATTTCACAATTCTTGTTGTTCATCTGAGCAAATAAGCTGTTCAGCCTGATCGTAGACGATATAGCAAAGAATATGAATTCGCGTGCGAGCCGATATCGAATACATGAAATTTTCTAACCTTATCCACTGACGGAAAAAGTCTTTTCATCTCAGCAAAACCTTTAGGATGATTGGCCTTAATCATTCGATACCAACCATCTAATGCAGTTTCAGCCTTTGGCCTCTTTTGAATTGCTTCAAGAATTCGAGCGCAGATGCTCACCTACATATATTCTATTGTATTTTGCTATTTCAGTTCTAAGTACTAAGAATTTATCAAAACGTAATCCTATTGAAATATTTTTCTTATAAAGTATTCCTTGTGAGAAATTATGTTTAGATTCAAAAATTTTATCAGTAAAGAAAAACCCCGCCAACTGATGATTGAACGGGGATTGATCTTCATTAATATGTCTGATGATTTGGCACATTATTCAATATTTTTCAAGCAATCACGACACTGTTTGACCTCATCATGGTCACACGTGTAGTTAATTTCAGTCGCACCATGAAGACCAAATAAACAAAATATAAATTGCATCATGTTTTTCTCCTGAGTGTAAAAAGCTCGATCCAACATCAAGCTTTATTGCTTTAAATATAGAATGATTCAATATAAAATGATTGGATCAGCGATCTAGAACAACTTCAGTACTCAGCTCTGTTTAGCCTTTCAGTAAAATTGAAGCTTTTGGGCTAAGTTTGTACAGGCTCTTCAGCTTGAGTCGTCTGATCTTTTTTACAATGATCACTTTTACAATGCTTGCTGCTCATCATCTGACACATTTTCTCTTTGCAAGATTTAAAACAACAGCCAACCATTACGCCCATGCCAAATGAACCATTACGCCCATGCCAAATGCGCATATACATCTCATCATCATAGCTTTGTCCTGTCTTTTCGTGAAAAGAGATATATAAATAACATCTATTCATGTATCTCTCCTGAGGGAATTTTCAGGCTTTATGTTGTGTATGAAAACTTATGTGAAAGAGAATGACCAAAAAATACAATCAGCAAAGAAAAAACCAGATTTAAGACGGAAAAGAAAAAGCCTGTTTAACTCTCCTAAATTAAACAGGCCTTATAATGTGCTGATTTTTAATTATTTTCATTAAGTTCTTAGAATGACGCCAAGATATCACTAGCCATGCAGCCGATCTGTGTAGGATATATAGATGCAATGTTTCAAAATATGAAAAAACCATTACTTTTGTTAATTAAATGACTGTAATTTATCCAAAAATATTTTTAATGAGAAAATAAGATTACTAAATAACCAAAACCCAAGAAGAATTGCTAAACCTATAAGTGAGAATGGGTTAATTTAGATTTTTAGAAGAAAATTCCTTATTTCAGTCAATATCGGATGTTATGAATGTTCAATGTCTCATAAAGTTTATAGATCATTGCTTTCTTTTTAGTCTTTTCTCTCTATAATTTTTCATATGAGCAATAACAATATTTTGGCAGCATGAAAAATCGCATATTAATTACTTTATTGATGAGTCTGGCAATAAGCGGCTGCCAAAAACAGCAAGCAGAGAATTCAGCCGAGGCTGCTGCAAATATTAAAGCGCAGTTTGAACAGTCAGATAATCAACTCAGTGCTTATCTGGACAAACTTGACTCTTCAACAATTAGTCTGGAAGAAAGAACACGTATCCTGTGTGAACAATATCCTAAAGAATATAAAAATAACTACATGCCTGCTCTGCTAAAACTTGCACCCAAGGAATATACAGAAAAAGAGTTGCTCACAGACCTAGACAATGCCTTGAATTTCTACAAGCTAAAAGCCAATATTCAGTGTTAATAAATACTTAGTCTAATCGTGCAATGAAATATAAAAAAAACCGCCTGAATCAGGCGGTTTTTTATGAAGAGCATATATCTTAAAAAAGATTAACGCTGTGGCTTTCACTGATCTTGTTGATTACGTGAACGTTGTTGTTGCTGGTTACTGTTTTGCTGTGGCTGTTGTTGCTGTTGGCCTTGCTGGTTTTGTTGCTCCTGGTCGCGCTGTTGCTGGTTGTGTTGACCACCCTGCGGCTGTTGTTGTTGCTGGTTATTTTGTTGCTGATTTGGGTTTTGCTGGTTGTTTTGTTGACGCTGCTGATCTTGATTTTGCTGTTGCTGTTGTTGCTGTTTCTGTTGGTCTTGCTGTTGATTATTAGCCATGGTGGTATTCCTTACTATTTGCTTTAAATTAAAAGCCGATAGGTTTCGACTTAATATCTACTCTACGCATTTTTCAGATTTCGCCAACCTTTAACCTGTTACAGATTAATTCAATGTAAAAAATAGTAAGATAAGTACTTGAAGTGGAGATTAATGCGCAACATAAATTACCTGATATAATGCAACAGAAACATAATGAAAGACTTTATAGGTCAAAAATTTATTATCCAATAAAAGGAATAACTTAAGTCCTATTTCATATATATGAAATTTTTAATAAAATTTAAAAAGCGTTATTAAACAGAACCACTTAATAACTATGCTATTGATATTTATAAATATATAAAAATAAATCTAAATCTTCTATATTTTTAAAAAATTAAATAAAACATTAAAAATACAATTCTTTTTGAATATTATTAACTGTGAAGAAATACGATACTTAACATGACCTCACCAATAAAACTTAAGCTGTTTCGAATTTACCTTGACTTTAATTCAAATATTTTTACTTATTATTTTGGTATAAACTTAGATCAAATCATTGTTTGTAATTATATTTATTAATCTATTTATAATAAATAAGCCTCTTTAAAAGAGGCTTATTCTATTCAGTTTTTATTAGATATTGACTACTTTGACGATAATCGTTTGAGTATCTTCCTGCTCTTCGGCCAGATGCAAACGTTTAAGCTCTTTGCTTTTTACTTTGAACTGCAAATTCTGATAAGAAATCGTGCTTGGTATCTGATCAAAATATTGACCATCAGCGTCAATTTCTTCCTGAAATAATGGTGTACCCAATTGATAGTCAAGACTTTTTAAGACTACATATTTTACTGTGGTTTTCATTCCAACACCCTACTTTCACTAAGCACTTTATTTTTATTTTTACCACTGTTCCGCCTGAGAAGAAACCTCTATTTTTGAAAATAGCCCAAGCTTTAACCACTCAGATTTTGCGATCAGATCAACATGAAATTACACTGATCTATGAAAAAAATTTTAACTTTCATAAAAATATAAATATACTTGGAGTTGATCGACAGAAAAAAATCTGTCTAGATTGATCTAAAATCACTCCCACAAAGAAAATATAGAGACTATGATAAAAACCTGTTGCGGCTTACTCGAAGAGAAAAACATAAAAATTGCCTTTATCGAAAGCGCAAGTTCTGGATATCTCAGTAGCCAGTTCTCCATTTGTAAAGGAGAAGGTGCCGAAATTCTGATTGGTGGTTTGATCTGCTACGATGTAAGTGTCAAGACTTCAGTATTGGGCATTTCCAAGAATCTGATCAATAGTCATACTGCGGAATCTATGCCGGTAACGGTTGCTCTGGCGGAAGCAGGTAAAAAAATGTTCCGTGATGCTGACTGGATTATTGCCTGTACAGGATTGCTTAAACCAGGTGGTAGCGCGACACTAGAGAAACCGGAAGGGACTTTTTTTGTGGCCATTAATGATGGCACGCAAATCCATCAGTTCCAGTATTATCTCAAAGGCTCGCCACTTGAACGCCTTAATAAACTGTCAGCTGTGGTTGCACATGACATGATCAATCTATTGAATAACAGCTAAGCTTTCAAAGTTACTATGTAGCCTGAATAAGCTTCATTATTTCTACCGTATTTTAAGATAGATTGGCATGATCAAATGCCAATCTATTTTTTTGAGGGTGGAATGACCATGAATATTAAAACCGCACTGCTTCTGCTCCCTCTGAGCTTGCCCAGTCTGGCTTTCGCTACTGTAGGCGGCCCACAAAATATTGAAGTTCTAGGCTATGAAGTCAAAGAACAGAAGCTTTATATCATGCGTCATTATCTTGATGGTCGTGGACGCTTGCCTCAACTGTATTATTATAATTTTAAATCCCAAAAACCAAATCAACTGGTTCAGGTCAATTCCTTATATATCAATCCTAAAACCAAGCGCATCGATTATGATCAAGACAGTCGCAAGTTTGATCAGGACATTGCCAAAATCAAAAAACGTTTAGTTCCATTAAATCCAATTCAAAAATCAAAGCCACAGCTTAAGGTGTTAAAGACAACGAAAGGTAGCGCGCCTGCCTGGCATGATCCTCAGGAAAAAGTGCCAAAATGGACCTATCAATATCAAGTAAAATCCAGCTTACAAAAAAGTCCGGTTCAGCAAGCAGTCAGTTATCAGCAAGGCTTGAAAATTAGCCAGGCCTATAAAGTTCCGAAACAGAATAAAACCCTGGTAATAGTAAAGTATCTGGGTATTCCTTTTGAAACAGGTTATAGCATTGAAGATCCGGCACTGTTAAGTCGATAACAGAATTCACTAAAAAAAATAAGGTCTCAATTGAGACCTTATTTTTATTCTAGGACATTTACGGATCAAGCCGCTGTAGAACGCTCAGCGATTGGCACTACTTTACGTAGTTCTGGACCGGTATAGTCCGCGCTTGGACGGATAATACGGTTATCTGCACGCTGTTCCATCACATGCGCTGCCCAACCTGTCACACGTGACATAACAAAGATCGGGGTAAACAACTTGGTTGGAATGCCCATGAAATGATAAGCCGAAGCATGGAAGAAATCGGCATTACAGAATAATTTCTTCTCACGCCACATGACTTCTTCGCAGCGCACTGACACTGGATAAAGTACGGTATCACCGACATCTTTGGCCAAACGCTCAGACCAGACTTTAATAATGCCATTACGCGGATCATTGTCCTTATAGATCGCATGACCGAAGCCCATGATTTTTTCTTTACGTTCCAGCATGCCCAGCATTTCACGCTCAGCTTCCTCAGGCGACTTCCAGTTTTCGATCATGTCCATCGCAGCTTCGTTGGCACCGCCGTGTAGAGGGCCACGCAAGGAACCGATTGCACCGGTAATACAGGAATGCATATCGGACAGCGTTGATGCACACACACGAGCGGTAAAAGTCGAAGCATTGAATTCATGCTCTGCATACAGAATCAAGGAAACATTCATTACCTGTTCATGTAGCTCATTTGGTTTTTCACCATGCAGAAGATGCAGGAACTGTGCACCAATCGAATCATCTTCAGTATTTTCTTCAATACGTACGCCGTCATGACTATAACGATACCAGTAACAAATGATTGCCGGCAAAGTTGCCAAAATACGGTCTGCGATATCCTGTTGCTGCTCAAAAGACTGCTCAGTTTCAAGATTGCCCAGCATGGAAACGCCAGTACGCATCACATCCATTGGATGCGAGTCGGCAGGAATACGCTCAAGGACTTCTTTTAATGCCTGAGGTAAAGTGCGCAAGGATTTCAGTTTGGCTTTGTAGGCAGCCAATTGCTCTGCCATCGGCAATTCTCCGAAGAAAATCAGATAAGCGACTTCTTCAAACTGGCAATGTTCAGCCAGATCCTGCACGTCATAACCGCGATAGGTCAGACCTGCGCCACTTTTGCCTACTGTTGAAAGTGAGGTTTTACCCGCCACTTGTCCGCGCAATCCTGCGCCAGTGAGTACTTTTCCTTCAGCCATTTTTTTAATTCTCCTGTTTAAACAGTTTATCTAATGTGTCTTCAAAGCTGTGATAATCTAAAAATTCGTAGAGTTCTTTTCGTTGTTGCATGATATCCAGCACATTTACCTGAGTACCATGTTCGCGCACCGAACGCATCACTTCAAGTGCAGCTTTTTGCATTGCACGTGTCGCTGACAATGGATACAGCACCATGCCAATGCCCTGCTCAGCCAGTTCACCTACCGTATAATACGGTGTATCACCAAATTCGGTAATATTCGCCAAGACTGGCACACCGACCGCATCGCATACTGTACGATACATGGTGATATCAGTCATCGCCTCAGCAAAGATCGCGTCTGCGCCCGCTTCAACACAGGCAGAAGCACGATCAATCACGGCTTGCAGGCCTTCTTTTTGCAGCGCATCGGTACGCGCCATCACCACAAAGTTTGAATCTGTTTTCGCATCTACAGCCGCTTTGATACGATCGACCATTTCCTGTTGCGATACGATTTCTTTATTTGGACGATGACCACAACGCTTCTGTGCCACCTGATCTTCAATATGAACCGCAGCGGCTCCTGCTGCAATCATCTGCTTGATCGTGCGGGCAATATTTAATGCACCGCCCCAACCGGTATCAATATCAACCAGTAAAGGTGTATCCACACGCTCAGTGATCCGGCGTACATCTTCAAGAACATTATCCAGGCTGGTCATGCCCAGATCAGGCAAACCATAAGAATAATTCGCGACACCCGCACCTGATAAATAAATAGCTTTATAACCGACCTGTTTGGCCATCATGGCAGCATAGGCATTTACCGTGCCCATAATTTGCAATGGTTTCTCGACTTCAAGCGCTTGTCTAAATCTTAAACCTGCAGACATTTGTTCTGTCATCTTCCTTTTCCACAGTCTTGGCTATAATTATTGAAATTCGAGTATACTCATTTGGCTTGCTCATTCCATAACCCGATAGAACAAATACTCTAAAACTTTAGTCAAATTTTTAAGTTTTGCTTTACCTAATTAGCAAATAGCGCACTTATCTGGCGCAATTATGAAATATGTGCATATATTTGCTATGATGGCGTTTCAATCTTTATTGTCATGTTGATGTACGATCTCCTATGCAAGACCTTGCCCTAGAACCGCTCGCCAAAGATCTGCCACAGACCAAACGTGGTCATGAGCGTTGTATTGCGCTGCTGATCAGTGCAACCGAGCTATTTCTGGAACGGGGTTATGACGCTGTCTCTCTGGATGATATCGTCCAGCATGCCGGAGGCTCCAAAGCTTCGATCTATAAATACTTTGGCAATAAAGAAGGCTTGTTTAAAGCTATCTGCGATTATCGTCGTATCAAGTTTTTTGAAGATATCAGTATTCCGATCGAATTGATGGCACTGGATTTTCGTAGTTATTTAGTACACACGCTACTCAATTTTTATCACCAGATCATGCAACCTGAAAACTCGGCCTTTATGCGTCTGGTGCTGGAACAAAGCCAGCGTAATCCTGAACTTGCTCAGCATATTCATGAGCGAGGCCCGGTGCATGTGCAAAGTGCCATTGCCACGGCTTTAGAACAGGCAGATGCGCAAGGTTTATTGCATTGCGAAAATCCACAATATTCGGCGCAGCTGTATTTTGGTATTTTGCGCAATCTGGAATGGCGTATTCTGATGGGAATTCCGGTACAGGAAGATGATCAGGAAATCGACAAATACATCAGTTATTGTGTGGATCGCTTTTTAGACGGTCATCAAAAAGTCTAGTTTTTTTGCATTTTTCATTGCTTATAGTATATTAGCCGATTCCGTATTTTTTCTTAAACTAACCAACAACTGATTGTTGATCGAGTTTTTCGGCAATTATTGTGGAGTAACGAATGGCTCTCCGTCACTTTCTCACCTTACGCGATTTATCAACTTTAGAACTTAACCAGATTTTGCAACGCGCAATTGAGCTTAAGCGCAAACAGCATAACAATGAAGTGTTCCAACCATTTGTTGGTAAAGTGATAGGCATGATTTTTGAAAAATCCAGTACCCGTACGCGTGTTTCGTTTGAAGCTGGCATGAGCCAATTTGGTGGTAGCGCGATTTTCCTGTCTTCACGCGATACCCAGTTAGGTCGTGGTGAACCGATTGAAGATTCTGCACGTGTGATTTCAAGCATGCTGGATATTGTGATGATCCGTACTTTCGGCCATGATATCGTGGAGCGTTTTGCATCTTATTCAAAAGTTCCAGTGATTAATGCGTTGACTGATGACCACCACCCTTGCCAGTTACTTGCTGACATGCAGACCTATGTAGAGCAACGTGGCTCAATCGAAGGTAAAACTGTTGCCTGGATTGGTGATGGCAACAATATGTGTAACTCTTATATTGAAGCTGCACATATGTGGGGCTTTAATCTGAAAATTGCAGCGCCAAAAGGCTATGAGCCACAAGAAAAATTCCTGTCTGAATTTGCCCATTGTGTGGAACTGGTTCCTTCTGCTGAAGATGCAGCGGTGAATGCTGACCTGATCGTGACTGATGTTTGGGCAAGCATGGGTCAGGAAGAAGAGCAGAAGATCCGTGAAAAAGCCTTTGCAGATTATCAGGTGAATGAACGCCTGATGGATCTTGCACATCCGGATTGCTTGTTTATGCACTGCTTGCCTGCGCATCGTGGCGAAGAGATTTCAGAAAATCTGCTTGACCATAAAAATGCTGTAGTTTGGGATGAAGCAGAAAATCGTTTGCACGCGCAAAAAGCCTTGGTTGAATTCCTGATTAATGAAAATCTGAAAAAAGACTAATTTTTTAAGATGAATCTTCACAAATTAAGCACCAATCTCTGGTGCTTTTTTTGTCTCAGCTCTTATAATCGTTGTTGAAATGGAATAAAAAGTGATTTTATACAATGCAAAAAAAATATTGGATTTTGGCACTCTTGGCAGGTTTTAGCAGTGCTGTCTTACCGGTGCATGCTTCTGAATTTGACCAATATCTTCAAGAAAAAAATATTATTGACAGCAAATTTAAAATTCAGAAAAAAGCTGAACTGAATGAATTACTCGCAGTGCTCAGTGCAGAGGATTCCAGAACTTTACCGTTGCAGATTGATCAAAATACGATTATTGAACAATTGCAGTTAAGTGCCAACAAAACCACACTGAAAGGCATGATCATCACGCCCGATTTTAGCCAGTTTGAAAAAGACCTAGGGCGCAAAGAAGTGATGAAAGTCATTCGCAACAATCTGCTGAATAATTGTGAAATTTTCTTTGAGCATCGTTATCAGATTGCGAACCCTTACAAGGTTGAACTCAGCCTGAACTCGCAGACACAAACCTATAAAACTGATATTTCCCAAAAAGATTGCAAATTAAAATAATCTAAACCCATAAGACATTTATTTCAATTCAGGATTCTTGAATCCTGAAAACAAAAGGTAGCTATGGCTACCTTTTTTTGATGAACTTTTTTATCAAGGTGTACCTCAATTAACGTATCAAGCCTTGTGGTTGCAAAATAATAACCAGTGCACCCAGTATTACCACCATACCACCAAGCAGATCCCAACGTGACAGTGTGACTTGATCAACGAAGCGCAACCACATTAGCGCTGAAAAAATATAGATACCGCCATAAGCGGCATAGATCCGTCCTGAAGCAGCTGGATGCAAGGTTAACAGCCAGACAAAAGCCGCCAAAGCCAGAGCTGTCGGAATCCACAACCAATGGCTTTTTCCCTGATTTAAAATTAGATAAGGAAAATAACAGCCTAAAATTTCCATCAGTGCTGTGACCAAAAACAGGAAAAATGTCGTGAACAGCTTGGTAACTTGAATATCCATAATTTATCTTTTAAATGATATAAATTTGATAATTTAAAATATGAGTGCATGAAAAAACCCGTGCAAGCACGGGTTTGATCCTTCTTTTTAATTAGGCTGGTTCAGCAGTTTGATCTTCAAAAACCTCAAGTTTTAAGCCAACCGCTTTACCATTTTCTTTTTTCACCGATACTGCAACATTGCCGCCATTTTCAGCCAGTTCACCAAACAGGATCATCTCAGCCAGCGGTTTTTTCAGGTGTTCCTGAATCAGACGTTGCATTGGACGTGCGCCCATTAAACGGTCATAGCCATGTTCTGACATCCATTCACGTGCACTCTGATCCACTTCCAGCATGACTTTTTTGTCATCCAGTTGTGCTTGAAGTTCAGTCAGGAATTTATCCACGACATTTTCAATAATGCTGCTTGGCAATGCCTTGAACTGAATCACGCCGTCGAGACGGTTACGGAATTCCGGCGAGAAGGCTTTCTTCATCGCTTCCTGATTATCGTTACTATTGTCCTGTTCCATAAAACCAATGCTGACACGTGAAATACTTTCAGCACCAATATTGGTGGTGAGTACCAAGACCACGTTACGGAAATCAGATTTACGCCCGTTATTATCAGTCAATGAACCATGATCCATAATCTGCAATAAGAGGTTAAACACATCTGGATGCGCTTTTTCGATCTCGTCTAGCAATAGCACACAATGCGGATTTTTGTGAATCGCATCGGTGAGCAAGCCACCCTGATCAAAACCGACATAGCCCGGAGGTGCACCGATCAAACGTGACACTGCATGACGTTCCATGTATTCCGACATATCAAAACGAACCAGTTCCACACCCATCTGTTTCGCGAGCTGCTTGGTCACTTCGGTTTTACCAACACCTGTAGGACCCGCAAAGACAAAACTACCTACAGGCTTATCTGGAGACTTCAAACCGGCACGTGACAGTTTAATTGCAGAAGCCAAGGCCTCAATCGCTTCATCCTGACCAAAGACCACACGTTTTAAATCACGCTCAAGATTTTCCAGCACACTCTTGTCATCTTTAGAGACAGTTTTCGGAGGAATACGCGCAATTTTAGAAACGATGTCTTCAATATTTTCCACAGTAATCAAACTGTCGTCTTGCTCCGCTTTTAAACGGCGCTGAGCACCGGCTTCATCAATGACATCAATCGCCTTATCTGGCAAGAAACGGTCGTTGATAAATTTCGCAGAAAGTTCTACCGCAGACACCAAGGCTTGATCGTCATATTCCACATGATGGAAATCTTCAAACTTCGATTTCAGACCACGTAGAATATCAATGGTTTCTGAAATAGAGGGTTCATTCACATCAATTTTCTGGAAACGACGCGATAAAGCATGATCTTTCTCAAAGACCTGACGGTATTCCTGGAATGTGGTTGACCCGATGCAGCGTAAAGAACCATTTGCCAGCGCCGGTTTGATCAGATTCGATGCATCCATGGTACTGCCCATACTCGAGCCTGCACCAATAATCATGTGAATTTCATCAATAAACAGCACTGCTTCAGGTTTCTTTTTCAACGCATTTAAAAGCTGTTTCAAGCGTTTTTCAAAGTCGCCACGGTATTTGGTTCCTGCCACCAAAGCACCAATGTCCAGACTGAAAATTTCAGCATTTTTCAGTGGTTTTGGCGCTTTACCATTAACGATCAGCCAAGCCAGTCCTTCAGCAATCGAGGTTTTACCAACACCTGGATCACCGACAAGGAGTGGGTTATTTTTACGACGGCGACAGAGAATTTGCGCGGCACGCTCGATTTCTTTTTCACGACCAATCAGTGGATCGGTCTTACCTTTTTGTGCTTCAACATTCAGGTTAGTGGTATAAAGTTCAAGTGGACCTGAACTTGCTGAAGATGCTGATTCGCCATCTAGGTCTTCGATTTCTTCTTCAGACTGTACATCTTCTTTACGGGTACCATGAGACAGGTACTGAGTCAGGGTCAGACGGTTAATTTGATGACGTTTCAGCAGATAGACTGCAAATGAGTCACGCTCAGAATACATGGCAACCAGAATATCAGCACCTTCTACAGTACGATCGCCGCCGCTTGACTGCACGTGAAAAATCGCGCGTTGCAAGATCCGGTCGAAGCTTTCTGTCGGGTGTGGTGCCTGATCACTATTTTCACCAAGTTTAGGGGTATGTTGTTCTACGTACTCTTCTAATTCCTTACGCAACACGATGATGTCCGCACCACATGCTTTGAGAGCATTAACGGCTGAATCATTGTCGAGCAAGGCTAACAATAAATGTTCTACGGTCAGGAACTCATGTCTCTTTTGACGAGCCATGCTGACAGCCAAACGTAGTGATACTTCTAATTGACGACTGAGCATGTAACCCCCTTAATCTTTAGGCTCTATTTGGCAAAGTAACGGATGACCTTGTGATCGAGCATAATTATTGACTTGGTTCGCTTTGGTCTCCGCAATGTCTCGAGGATAAACCCCAGCTACACCCTTTCCTTCATAATGTACAGTTAGCATTACTTGTGTAGCTTGGTCAAGATTCATTGCAAAGTATTGTTGTAAAATTTCAATTACAAACTCCATCGGCGTATAGTCGTCATTTAATAAAACAACGGCATACAACGGTGGACGTTTCAGTTCTGGCGGTGCGGTCTGTACAGCTAAGTCAGAATCACCGTCTTCAGAGGGTTCATTTGCTAAACGTGGGCTGATATGCCAATCAACGATTCCAGACTCATTAAAAGAATTTTTAATATCACTTAAACACATTTGACGTTTATTGCTTGGCATAAGATTTATATTTCACACTTAATTTGCATTTGCTTCGGTTTTCGGAATTTCTGACAAGGTAGCAGACTGATTTTCTACTGCTTTGCCCTGTTCCCAACTAAAACGACGAATTACAGGTTTGGCACCAGTAAGACGCACTTCAATAAATTCTGGCTTAAAGCCTTTCGGCATGGTCCAGCGGCCAGTGAGTCGCTCATAATTTTCAAAATTAAAGTTTTTATCTTCCAGTGGCACCACCAGAATTTCCGCACCTTTAATCAGGCGCAATTCCACACTACCTGAGGCACGGCTTTTGCCTGGACTGACCTGAACCAGATCAATCTGGTATTCAAAGGCATTTTCGGGTAATGGTTTAATCGACAGGTTTTGAACCGCCAATGCCAGACCACCACGCTGACGCAAGATCTCGCGATAAATGGTTCCCACACTTTCGGCCTGCACCTGTTCATCACGTGCCTTGGTCATGGCCAGATACAGATCATTGGCATTGCTAACCGCCAGATCACGCTCCTGAACCGCAGTATTCAGTGTCTTGTTCAGTGTTTCCAGACTGGCTTTCTGAGTCTGTACCACATCCACCAGTTGCTCTGCATCTGCATCATAACCCGCCGCAGTCAAACCCTGACGATGTCCTACGGTATATCCGAGTACGCCACTGCTTAAGATCAATACAGCCGCACCAATGGCTAAGGGCGTATTGCCTTTCATGAATGGTTTCTTAGTACCGGGTTCCTGAGGAAGCGTCGTATTTGACTCGTTATTCGGCATTTTGATCTCTTGTTTGCTTTAATCAAGACACACATTTAAATGCAAATCTAAATGTGTGTGAAGTTCTAATACGTTTTTTATGGTAATAAACCAATATTATTTAAGCCAGCATCTTCAGCAAAACCAAACATCAGGTTCATGTTTTGCACAGCCTGACCTGCTGCGCCTTTTACCAGATTGTCTTGTACAACCAGGATCACCAGTTTCGTTGGCTGTGGCTTATACAAGGCAATACGCAACTGATTCGCTCCACGCACTGAACGGGTTTCGGGTGAACTGCCTGCCGGCATAACATCCACAAATGCTTCATTTGCATAGAACTGCTCATATAGCGCTTGTAAATCTGCTGCTTGGCCTGCTTCAGTTAAATCGATATAGATGGTCGACAACATACCACGAATCATCGGCACCAAATGCGGTACAAATAAAATATGATCAAACACATTTTTTTGACCTGAAATTTTTTCCAGTGCTTCGACAATTTCAGGGTGATGACGATGACCCGCTACACCATAGGCCTTAAAATTATCGGAATTTTCAGAATAAATCATGCCCAGACTGGCTTTACGACCTGCACCTGATACACCAGATTTGGCATCGATAATAATGCTTTCAGGTTTCACCAATGCTTCAGCCGCTTTTAAGACTGGCGCCAGACCCAACTGAACTGTGGTTGGATAACACCCCGGATTTCCGATGACATTGGCTTTCTTAATCTCTTCACGATTCAGCTCAGATAAACCGTAAATAGAATCTTTTAACAGTTCTGGACATGCATGTTGCATGCCATACCATTTTTCAAACTGTGCAAGATCTTGTAAACGGAAATCGGCAGCTAGGTCGATCACTTTGGTATTTGCAGCGACCAGCTCTTCGGCATGTTTCATTGCGACACCATGCGGCGTTGCAAAGAACACCACATCGCATGATTTTAATAAACCCAGACTCAAATCAGAAAATTTAAGATTGGTATGCCCGCGCAAGCTTGGGAACATGTCATCTACACGACGACCTGCTTCAGTACGTGATGTCAGTGCTGTTACATTTACATCTGGATGTCGTAGCAAAAGACGCAAAAGTTCAACGCCTGTATAACCCGTACCACCCACAATACCCACTGAAATCACGATGATTACCTCAAATAAATGTTTCCTTTATAAGGCCTAGTATGACAGGAAGTTGAGGTTTTCTAAACCATTTCACTGGGGTTTGCTGGTTTTTTAATTGATCAGTAGGATAAGGCCGGTTTAGAGGATTAAATGCATAGATTGCTTAGGCTATTTTAATAGAGTTATATGGACTTATTAATTATGCTTTTAGGCACCCCACCAATATGGCAACGGCGTATTTTTCAGCGTTATACGATGCTGCTGGAAATGCTGATCATGCTTGGCAACTTCTGCCCAAAACCGTGGACTATGATCAAAATGCTTTGTATGTACCAGTTCATGGACAGCGACATAACGCGCGACTTGTTCAGGAAATAATACCAGCGCGCTGTTCAACATAATGTCATGTTTGGCAGAACAACTGCCCCATCGGGTTTTGGGATGTCTAATGTTGCAGTTTTTAAAAGGCAAATGACATTGCTGTGAGACGAGATTTAAATATGAAGGAAGCTGTTCTTTTGCGTAGGCAATCACGAAAGTTTTTAAATATTCTTCAGGATGTCGGTCACTGATCCGAAGCTGTAAATTTTCATCATTAAAAATAAAGTTGTTTTTCTGGCTGTGATAAGAAATTTTTACTGCTGCTTTTAGATTGAATAACCGCAGCTCACTCGGTAGCGTCCGGTCAATATTTTCGATTTTTTCCTGCTGGGATTGCCAGGTTTTAATCAGCCAGCTTTCAGATTGTTCAATAAAATGCTGTATCTGTTTTTTGCTGCAAAAAACCGGTGCTGTAAGGCGAATCTGTGTTGCATCGACACGCAAACGTAACCGTGTTGAACGGACATTTCGGGTGATTTGAATTTCGGGTAGGTCGGATAAGGTCATTTTTTATATTTAATCATTTTTTTAATCCTCCCCCTTGCGTAGCAGTGCTACTCACCTTTATTAAGGAGGGAGAAAAGCTCCTCTTAAAAAATCTAAAATGAGGCTTTTCTTGCACAAAAGTTAAAGCAGTACTTTAACTTCTGTTCAGGATTTGGGGAGATTTTAAAATTAAACCGCTGTACGCTCTTCAATTCCGTTATCCGTCGCGACAATTGCGATATCTGCTTTGTTGATCGCAAAGATACCGTTACACACCACGCCCGGAATATCGTTTAAGGTTTTTTCCAGTTCAAGCGCATTCAGAATATTGAGGTTATATACATCTAAAATCACGTTACCGTTGTCAGTGACCACACCTTCACGATAAGCAGGATCGCCACCTAAAGATACGATTTTACGCGCAACCGCAGAACGCGCCATTGGAATCACTTCTACAGGAAGCGGAAACTCACGACCCAATTGTCCAACCCATTTTGAATCATCCACGATACACACAAATTTTTTCGCAATAGAGGCAACAATTTTTTCACGTGTCAATGCTGCGCCGCCACCTTTGATCATATGCATATGACGATCAATTTCGTCTGCGCCATCGACATAGGCATCTAAACCACTGACAGAGTTCATATCCACTACTTCAATACCGAGCTTTTTTAAGCGCTGTGCAGTTGCTTCTGAACTGGCTACCGCAGCTTCCAATTGCAGCTCAGGTAATAAGTCAATTAAAAAGTTTACAGTACTGCCTGTACCTACGCCTAAAATGCCCCCTTTTGGCAAGTGTTTTAAAGCGGCTTTAGCTGCTGCTTGTTTTTTCTCATCTTGGGTTGCATATAGACTCATGGCTTCACTCAACTATTTTGGACTTTTGCAGCTTTTTTAAACCGCAAAGCCGTGTGGTTTGTTACAATAAGCCCCTATTTTAAACTGTTAGATGGAAAATTAACATGCTGTCTCGTTTGGTTCGACAAATTTTACAAGCAACGGTCTACGATGTTGCAATCGAAACTCCACTCGAAGCAGCGCCACGAATTAGCGAACGACTCAATAATAACATCCGCTTTAAACGTGAAGATTTACAACCGGTTTTTTCATTCAAACTACGCGGTGCCTATAACCGTATTAGTCAACTACCGAAATCACAAATGGAACGTGGCGTTATTACTGCTTCAGCGGGCAACCATGCACAGGGCGTGGCACTCTCAGGGAAAAAGCTGGGTATTCGCGCGATTATTGTGATGCCTAAAACCACACCTGATATCAAGGTACAGGCGGTTAAACGTCTGGGTGGCGAAGTGGTTTTGCATGGTGATTCATTTGATGTTGCCAATAAATATGCGATTCAACGTGCCCAGGAAGATGGGATGACTTTCATTCCGCCTTATGATGATGAACTGGTGATTGCTGGCCAAGGCACCATTGCCAATGAAATTCTTCGCCAATGGCGCGATGTGGATTACGTGTTTGTCGCAGTTGGAGGTGGTGGCCTGATCGCAGGTGTTGCAGCGTATTTAGGTGATGTCGCACCCCACGTTAAAGTCATTCCAGTGGAATACGACGAATCTGCCTGTTTAAAAGCTGCTTTAGAAGCAAATGAACGTGTGATTCTCCCATCTGTGGGCTTGTTTGCTGATGGTACAGCGGTAGCCCAGATTGGGGAAAAACCTTTTGAGGTGATTCGTCTACAAAAATCGGACAATTCAGGCCCGATCGTGGAACCGAATGTGGTGCTGGTGAATACGGATGAAGTCTGTGCCGCGATTAAAGACACTTATGACGAATGCCGTAGCATTGTCGAACCATCTGGTGCAATGGCTCTGGCAGGTATTAAAAAATACGTGGCTGAACATGGCATCGAAGGGAAGAACATGGTGTCGATTGTCTGCGGCGCCAATATGAACTTCGACCGTTTACGCTATATCGCTGAACGTACTGAATTGGGTGAACGCAAAGAAGCGATTTTTGCCGTGACGATTCCAGAACAGAAAGGTTCATTCCTGAGTTTCTGCCGTGCATTACAAGGCCGTAATATCACTGAATTTAACTATCGTGCCAGTGATGCTTCTGCGGCACAGGTCTTTGTCGGTATTAGTCTGAAAAATGGCGAGAAAGAACGTCAGGAAATTTATGAAACCTTAAAATTCCAATATGACGTTGATGATCTGTCTGATGATGAAGTGGCCAAACTGCATATCCGTTACCTGATCGGTGGTCATGCCGACATTGAAAATGAACGCCTGTTCCGAGTGGAATTCCCAGAGCGTCCTGGCGCTTTACTGATGTTCCTGGAACGTCTTGGCCCAACCCATAACATTACCCTGTTCCACTACCGTAACCACGGCGCTGCTGAAGGACGTGTTCTGGTGGGCCTTGAAGCAACCGATGCACAACAAAATCCGGACGGTTTGATCGAAACTCTCGAAACCATTACCTATCCATATCAGGAAATTACCAATAATCTGGGTTATCAACGTTTCTTGAAGTAATTCTCTCAAACATAAACCGCCTTTCGAGGCGGTTTTTTATTTATATACAATAAATTTTATTAATGATTTTTTAAACTATTTAGAGTTGTAGTTAAAACTTCGTGTGCAACTTTAATATCAATACTGTGATATCTCCTGCGATCATCATCTAAAATTTTATCTTTACTAAATATAGCTAAATGTAAAATATCATTTTGAAGCTGATCAAGTTTTTCGTAAGTTTTAATTAATCTTCCCTTTAGCTGTTCAAGATCTTTATCTTTTTCTACTTCAAGAATGATCTCTAAATTAGAAATCATACCTACATATAAATCATAAATAATCGGATTCAATTCTTTTTCAATACCATAGTACACATTCCCCTTATTAGGTCCTTCATTTAAATTATCAATATGCGAAGCAATATATTGGGCAAAATATTTATCAAATTTTTTTAATATCCAGATAAACTTCCTTTGCAATATTTGAAACTGTCTCAACTCTCTTTTGTGTTTTCCATTGCTTTGAAATACAGTAAGCCACGATAACCGTTAAAATTGCGGCAGCAATCGTTGCAATAGCTCCCCAATCAAGCACACAATTCTCAACCATTTAGTTCTTTTCCTTTCTAAATAAACGATTTATATCAATTATGTAAAACTTCAAACATCTTGGATTAGATTAACGCTAACATAACTCAAAATACTTTATTTAGAATAATTAAGGATAGCAAATGGCATTATTTGCAGTCATTGGGCTTGGCAGTTTTGGTGCGACCGTGGCCACGCAGCTGATCAGTCTGAAGCATGAAGTGATCGGGATCGATCTGAATAAAAAATATGTCGAAAATATTTCCGATCAACTAACCCATGCCGTGATTGCCGATGCAACCGATGAACATGTACTGGATGAGCTGAACATTCAGCGCTGTGATGCCGTTGTTGTGGCAATTGGAGAGGATATTGAGGCCAGCATTCTGTGTGTATTGCACTTAAAAAATATGGGCGTGAAGAAAATCTGGGTGAAGGCCAAATCCAAATCCCATCACATGATTCTGACCCATCTCAATGTTGAAAAAATCATTCATCCTGAAGAAGATATGGGCGTTCGGGTGGCACAGTCATTAAGCTATCCGATGGTCAGTCGTTATATGGCGCTTGAGGATGATCATTATATTGTCAAAATTGAAATTCATGCGGATCATCATGGTACGCCACTGAATCAGTTGATGAAGCATGCTCCTGAAATCACGACCTTATTACATAAACGCGGATCTACATTGCAATATCACGTAGATGCCAATCAGATTCTTCAGGAAGGCGATATTTTACTGGTTGAAGGATTGCTGGAACCTTTGCGCCATCTTGCTAAATATTTTAAACATCTATGAAAAGTTCTGATTTAAAGCAACACAGGACGATTAACCTCAGTCCTCCAAGCTTACTGGCTTTGGGTTTTCTCGGATTAATTCTGATCGGCTCACTGCTATTGATGCTGCCTATTGCACATCATGGAGAAATCAGCTGGCTGGAGGCGATTTTTACAGCAACTTCTGCTGTGACCATTACCGGGCTATCGGTGGTGAATGTCGGTGAAGCCTATACCGTATTTGGTCAAATCGTGATTATGTTTTTGTTGCAATGCGGTGGCTTGGGTTTTATGACCTTTGCCATTCTGGCAGTGATGAGTCTGGCACCGCAACTGGGGCTAAAACAACAAGTCATGGCACAGGAGTCCATTGGACAAACTAGTCTGAAAAAAGTCAGTTTTACCATTAAAGCCGTGTTTTTATATTCTCTATTCTTTGAAGCAATCGGTACGCTGATTCTGACTTTGGCTTGGCTCAAAGAATATCAGTTTAGCGATGCACTATTTTATGCAGCTTTTTATAGCGTCTCCGCTTTTAATAATGGTGGATTTTCACTATTTCCAAATAGCTTGATGAGCTTTTCAGGACAATATCTGATTACCTTTACTATCAGTATGTTGTATATCATTGGCGGTATCGGTTTTCTGGTACTGATGGATGTCAAAGAACATAAGCGCTGGCGTAAGTTGAGTACCAACAGTAAGCTGATCCTCTCAACGATTCTGGGTCTGAACCTAAGTGCTTTTATCGTACTTTGGCTATTAGAGGCTTCCAATCCACAGACCTTAGGTCTCATGAGTTTGGGCGATCAGGCCGTGAATGCCTGGTTCCATGCCACCGTTCCCCGCTCTTCAGGTTTTAATAGCTTGCCAATGGAACAAATGAGCGATGCATCCACTTTAGTTACCATATTTCTAATGTTTATTGGTGGAGGTTCCTTAAGTACGGCGGGCGGCATTAAAGTCGGTACCTTTATTATTGTCGTGATCAGCGTAATCAGTTTTTTAAGACGCGAAGATGAGATCCGGCTGTTTAATCACTCTATTCCTGAAAAAACTACGTTTAAAGCATTGGCCGTGGTGTGTATTACTGCTGCGCTGATCATGATGGGTTTTATGAGCTTATTAATCCTGGAACCTGAGCAGGATTTTCTGGATCTGTTGTTTGAAGCCGTGTCTGCAGCCTGTACCGTTGGCTTGTCCCGAGGGGTAACTGAAGAACTACAACCTGCCAGTTTAATCATTCTGATGTTATTGATGTTCGCAGGGCGTCTAGGGCCACTGACGCTTGCTTATTTCATTGCCACACCGAAAAAGAGTCGTCTCAAACATCCACCTTCAGAAATCCAGATTGGTTAATCTATCTATAAAAAAACCATGCAGCAGCATGGTTTTTTATTTTCATTATAAGGTCATGAAACTCGGAATCTTAGAACCAGTTCATCAATGAGACACCTAAACCGACATACGTGGCACGGTGATTATAATCAATCAAGCTTTCTCCGTAGCCATCAAATAGCTGGAATTGACCACGCAAACGCCCACTGATCGGGAATGACCAGTCGAACTGTACGGCTCCACGGTTGTCATCTCCACCTTTTAAGGTATGTCGCAGCATCAATGAAAAATCATGCTCCTTATAACGATAAAATGCGGTCATGTCTCCACGGCCAATATAGTTTTTGATTTCGGGATTGTTATCGTCTTCTCGCTTCTCTTCAAAACGATACCAAGGACGAACCATCAAGGCAAAATTGTCTTTTTCAAAACCAAGATTCAGCATCACCCGGTTCCAGCTACGTGATAACGGATCAGAACGGCCATTGGACTGATGATTAATGGTCAATCCCAACATACGCCAGTTCAGACCTAAAAGATCATAGTTGGTACGGAAGATTAAACTGGCTTCGGGTTCATAGTTGGTTTCACGAAACGGACGTGATTCTTCCGAGTTATACACCTGCCAACGTGAAGACTGAGTATAACCAAGCCAGAGATCACCATTATCGCCCAAAATATTTTCAACTGCCTTGGTCTTTAAAGACAATTGAAACTTCGCTTCAGTTGAAGTGAGATTCTGTTTCTCTGTTTCTATATTGTTGGGATTTTCACTCTCGGGTAATTCATTCTTGTTTGATGTCCAGAAACCTGGCATCAAATACACCGGCTGATAAGAGCGAATGTTCCAGGTGCCTAATTTACTTTCCGGAGAGAGTTCCCAGCGGCTATCCAGCAAAGATAGATTCGGCGTCAGCTTTGATCCTTCAGAAGCATAAATATTGGAAACAGTCTGACCAATTTTCGCTTTTAAATTATCGGGTTCAGGCGCAATTTCTGCTGCTGCACGACGCTCAGAAACGATTGCAGGCTTATCAGTGACCGGAATTTTAAATAAAGTATCATAACAGGCCAGACGCTCTGCACTAATTTCCAGTGCAGCACAGGCTTCAGCCGTTGCCGGCGTGGGACTGTTGACTACTGTTTCTTCCGCATTCACTTGCGTCCCAACTGCACAGCCCAGCAAAACGCTCAGCTGTAGAGTTGAGCGCTTAAACGAATTAAGCGCCATCCATTATCCTCTTTTTTTTATTTATAGAACTTGTTGAATTACAAAACCAAGCTGTTCCAGCATTTCACGTTTTGCCACTGGCGCTACAATGGCTTTCGTCGCCTGCTGCTCGACCAGATAGGTCTGTGCAACACGCTGCAAATCATCCAGTGTGACATTCAATAAACGTTCACGTAATTTTTTACGGAACGCTGGCGTACGTTGATGCAAGTAAGAATAACATGCAGTAATGGCTTCGCCTGCCGGTGAACCCGGTTTATCCATGCTGGCAATCAGACCCAGAATGGCTTCTTCCAACTGGTGTGGCTGTTGTGGTGCATTAAGTAACCACTGAATACTTACATCAAAATCCTGGAAAGTTTCTGCCAGACGTGGGTCACGATAGCTGTAGAAACGGAATGAACAGGCATTCCCGTCATAGCTGGCACCACCACCATAGGCACCGCCTTTTTCACGGATGGCACTGTGCAGGAAGCCATTACGCAAATAACCCGCCAGTACCATCAATGCAGCAGCATCAGGATGTGAAACTTCAACAGCTGGATAAGCAGCCGCACAGAACTGGACATTGGCTTGAATCAACCAGGCTTCGTGCTGGTCATGGGTTACTTTTTCGACTTGAGTTAATGAAACTGGTGCAGAATCAACTTCAAGTTTATCCCAGACATTCTGAATTTCTTCGATCAGATGCTCAGACTGCGGCTCTTCACAGACTAACAGGAATTGCTTTGGTGCTTGCAACAAGACCCGATGAATCCGTTTTAATTCATCAATCAGCAGATCATATTCAGCCGGATCTTTTTCGATCTTAGACACCAGCTCGATCAGCCAGTTCAATGCACCCAAACCGGTATTGTGATAATCACGCAAAGCCAATGCACTATGCTGACGTGAAGCCGTTTGCATTGCATAGCTATGTCCAGAACCAGAAATACGTGACTGCCAGCGCGTTTTACGCTGTTGTAACAGTTCAACAATACGGTCTTTCTCATCAAAACGAAGCTGTTCAAAACCGATCTTTAACAGACGAATTGCATCCAGATGATTCACCAAAGATTTGGTGGTCAACGTCAACCAGGCAGTAATTTTGTTTTTGTCATCGACTTTAGAACGCAAAGATGCGCCCATGCCCAGACCGCCACTTACCGCTGTTTGCAGTTGCTGGAACTCAAGATAATCATACTCACCCGCACCAACTTCACCCATCAGGATCGACAGCAGGTTAAAGTAAGGCGACTGCACCACTTCATCCGGAATATTGACCAGAACCTGTTGATAATAAATCCCATTGGTGCCGGCATGATACAGGTTCAACGGCGTATCAACACGGTTACAGATAATCTCACGCAACTGGCCTTGAACAATTTGCAATTCCGCAGGGACATCTTCCAGACCGACTTTCGGCAATAAGTTCAAGTCATCCGGCGTGTCCTGACGAACATTCAATGCTTCAGTCTGGGCAATAATTTCAGCTTTTTGTTCTTCAGTCAGATTCTTTCCAATTTCGGCTAGACGCGCTTTTTCATCAGCCGCTTCTTTGGCAGATTTGGTCGCATCGGGAACCAGTGTCAGTTGGACACGATGTGGGTTATCCAGCAGATGCTCTTTGATCAGATTGGAAAGCCACATCGGATCTTGCAGCTCTTCCTTAACTGCGGCAATCGCAGAGTCCACATCCCAAACTTCAACCGGATCACGGTGATGAATCGCGCTGCCCAGACCGCTCAGAATCAGGCTCAAACCATACGGCGTACCATCACCATTGATTTCACGCTGATGCAATTCAATTTGATGCAGGATCGCATCGACCATGTTCTGATCAACCGGTTTAGAGGCAACATCTTCTAGAACCTTAAACACACCATTTTTAAATTCTTCTGCATGTTCAGGATTTGAACCCTGCACCGCACAGTAGAAAGTCATTTCAAAATTAGAATCATCCACGCCCATGAATGGACCTGTTGCATCTGCATAACCACACGTTTCCAGATAATGACGCAGTGGTGATGCTGAATCTTCAAGCAGAATCCCTTCAACTAAACGCATGCCCAAACGCAGTTTAATGTCACTAGCTTCCGGCAATAACCATGACAGCACATGATAGGTCTTGTCCTGTAGATCTTCGGCATCGACCGCATAGCTGTCGGTAACCGTCAATGGTGCAGTCAAACGGGTTTCAGGTGTTGGATACAGCGTCTGACCTTTTTCAAATTTGGATAATGCCAGATGTTCAAACTGCTCTTGCAATTCAAATGCTGTTTTATTGCCAAAGGTCATGAAGACTGCATTACTTGGATGGTAATGTGACTTATAGAAATCTACTAACTCTTGGTAAGTCAGGTCAGGAATATCTTTAGGATCACCACCAGAATTATAATGATAGGTGGTATGCGGATATAAATGATGCGCCAGCGTGTGATACAGCTGGTCTGAAGGCGAACTCATCGCACCTTTCATTTCATTAAAAACTACGCCTTTATAGACAGGCTCGCCATTTTCCAGCTCAATGCGAATGCCTTCCTGGGCAAAATCCAATGGATTCAGGTTCGCAGCAAATGCTGCATCCATATACACTTCGAGCAGGTTCTGGAAATCTTTACTATTTTGGGTCGCAAATGGATACGCAGTCCAGTCCGCCGCAGTAAAGGCATTCATAAAGGTGTTCAGTGAACGGCGAATCATCAGGAAGAATGGATCACGCACCGGGAATTTTTCTGAACCACACAGCGCAGTATGTTCCAGAATATGTGCTTCGCCTTTAGAATCCATCGGCTGGGTACGAAACGCCACCAGAAAGACATTTTCGTCGTGATTGGTCGCCAGATGATAATGTGTGGCGCCAGTGACTTTATGTTTATATTCAGACACGAAAATGTCTAAAGCTTCAACATGTTGTTGACGTACCAACTGAAACGCAGGATGTACAGTTTGAGAAATGGTTTCAGTGACATCTACAGTCATGCGATCTCCTAATGCTTTAATTAAAATAACTAAGCGCATTATAGCTTTAGTTATCTGAATTATTCACGTTGAAAACCGAGGATTTTGATCGAATTAAGTAAACTTGATCATTTGAAAATTAAATCATCAAATTTACTTCCTGCATCTAAATGAGTATTTACAAGCTTAAGAAATCAGATATTTAAAATAGTTATAGCTTGGATTGTTTTCCACAAATACATAATTCTGCTTTTGATAAAAACTGGCGGCCAGTCGGGTATCTGTTTGCAGGCACAAAGCTGAATAGTGCGGACGTGCCAATTGCTCCAGGTAAGCCAAAAGCTGTTTGCCTACGCCATGCTGACGATATTTCGGATGCACATAGAAACGACGTACCCGACCAATCCGCTCTTCAATACCATTATCTCCCCATTGCTGGTTTAAGCCGCCACAGGCAACCAGTTTCTTGCCATCATGCGCCACCACCAAATATTCATTGGCGTGGCTAAAGCAGTTTTTCCCGGTGCGATATTCTTCTATTAACTTATCTACCAAATTATAGCCTTCTTTACGTGCCAGAGTTGCCAGTGTTTCGATCTGATCCGGGAGTTGTTCGGCTGTTACAATTTTAATATTCATATACGCACACTATTTGAAATTGTTGTGAAGAATGACTGTTGCCAAGCGACTTAAAGTATCATGCCAGGAGCGATATCTCTTTATAAATAAAATGTGGTCCTTAAATCAATGCTGCGGCGCACCAGTGCACAAAAATAAGCCAGCTTTTAGACCAAAGATAGCTGCTGAACAAAATACAGCATTTTTGAAAAGTATTTGAAAATGATTCAGCAAACTACAGCAATCCCAAGCAATCGTGTAAACTTAGGACTTTCATTTTTAATGTGATATTTGAACATGGCAACTGTTGATCTTTTTGCGATTGGTAATGCGCTGATTGACCAAGAATTTAAAGTTTCTGATGACTTTTTAACTGCACATCACTTGCAAAAAGGCACCATGCAACTTGCAGATGGTGAGACTCAGGCCACTCTTTATCAAAATCTTCAAGCGACTCAAGTGTATAAAGGTCAGGCTTCAGGCGGTTCAGCAGCCAACACTACTGTGGCATTTTCTGCGCTCGGTGGTTCTGCATTTTATGGCTGTCGTGTCGGCAATGACGAACTGGGACACATCTACCTGAAAGGTTTAAATGATGCCGGTATTAAAACCACCACCCAATCGATCAGTGAAGGCGTGACAGGGACATGTATGGTTCTGGTCAGCCCTGATTCTGAACGTACCATGCATACTTACCTGGGTATTACGGCCGAACTAACCGATCAACAAATTGATTTCAGCGCATTACATAGCGCGAAATGGTTATATCTTGAAGGATATTTATCGACTTCTGAAACGGCACGTCATGCGGTACAACAAGCACGTGATATTGCACGTGCTAATGGCGTTAAAATTGCTCTAACTTTATCTGATCCTGCCATGGTGCAATACGCGCGTGCCGGTCTGGATGAAATGATTGCAGATGGTGTAGACTTGCTGTTATGTAACCAGCAAGAAGCGCTGATGTATACAGAAACAGATAATCTTGAGGCAGCCCTGCTTAAATTAAAAACAATCAGTCAGCACGTTGTCATTACATTGTCAGCTGAAGGCGCACTGATTTCGGATTATCAAAATACATTTACTGTTCCTGGCCGTAAAGTGCCTGCAGTAGATGCCAACGGTGCCGGTGATGCTTTTGCCGGGGCTTTCCTGTACGGATTGAATGCTAATTTGGGTCTTCAAGCTGCGGCTGAACTGGCGATTCTCATTTCGAGCCAGGTGGTTTCACAATTTGGTCCACGCCTGGCAGTTGAAGACTATGCGGCATTATTACAAGACTTTCAAAAGGAATGTGCTTAATGTTTAAAATCTGCATGACCGAAGACGTTCCAGAGCGCGAAGCACGCTCTTTTGAGCTTCCTGATGGAGACAATATCTTTATCACACAGCGTGACGGTGCCTTCTATGCCTATCAAAACCTGTGTCCACATTTGCAGGTTGAACTGGAATTTCTGGAAAACCAGTTTTTGGATCGTGATCAGGAATTTATTGAATGCTCCACGCATGGCGCCTTGTTTCTGGTAGAAAGCGGTGAATGCATTTCTGGGCCTTGCCAAGGTCAAGCACTTGAAAAAGTAGAGATTACCGTGCATTCTGATGGTGGAATTTATCTCTCAGAATAAGACGAAAACGGACTTCACCATGCCTGCATTTTTTCTAGACTATAACCTGATGCCTTTTCATCTGAGTTTATTGGCGATTATTCTGTTTGGTGTGGTGAAAACGATCGGTTTCTATTTTGGACTCAGATCCAGCAAGTTTCTGCAAAAAATTTCACCTTATAACTTTCAGCAGATGGATCTACTAAACGTCAAATTCTCCAAAACTTTGATTGTGTTTTTCTTCCTGATGAATTTTAGCTTTGCCGGCTATGTTTTACAGTTCCTGATCTATTCTCAGGAATTTAAATTTCTGCCTGCCTATTATCTGATTATTCCAGCTTTGATCATTGCGACTTTTTTTACTATTTTTATGATTCACTGTCTGGATCAGGTCATTCCCCCTAAATATAAAAAGAACAATGTCAATCTACTTGGTCGTCTGGCGACGATTTCCAGTGGCAATGCCCGTCCCGGTTTTTCTGCTCAAGCGCGGGTGCGAGATGAGTATGGGCAACTGCATTATGTACAGGTAGAACCTGAGTTTGGTGAACTCGGTTTTCAGTCGCAGATTATCCTGATTCGCATGAGAAAATCTCATTATGTTGCTAAGAAAATTTGTAAATCTAATCAGCTGTTCAGCATGAATCTAGATTAAATTCTAAATCATTTGATAGTTATTAAAAAATCCCGACAGATATCGGGATTTTTTAATGTCTATATTTATTTTTTAAGAAGTCCTGAAACCATATTCAATACATTTTGAATATCATTATTGGCTTCCTGCTTGCTGGTCTGCTCACCTTGCGGGGTAAGCGAATCAATAATCTGCGGCAAGACCTGTGAAATCGCACTATACACATCCTGCTTCGGTACATGGGTTTGCTGTGCAACTTCTTCAACTTCCTGCTCATCAAACAGGTTTTGCACCTGCTGCGGATCGACATTGGCATTTTCACCGGGGCCGGTCGACACCCAATCATCGACCTGGCTATTGAGCCCCTGTCCTTTGAGCTTGTCTAATGCACCCTGTAAACCGCCCTGTTTTTGAATCCAGGCCAGTACTAAAGGCAGTACTGCAATCAATAAGGTTTTACCGGTAGAACCACCTAGTCCTGAACGAGGCTGGGCAGTACTTTCAGTACTACCACCACCAAACTGACTTAGTACTGAACCTAAAATTGCCCCCAGACCATTTTGTCGGTTCTGCTGACCGGTTTGATTCTGCTGGTTTTGAGGATTTTGATTTTGCTGAGGATTTGAATGGTTTAAATGCCCTAGCACAGACCCCAGGATATCTGCCAAGCCACCTTGTTGTGAGGACTTTTGCTGCGACTGCCCGCCACCCAATGCCTGCTTTGCTAATATTTCCACAATACTACTCAGGTTTGTCATGTCCTATATCCTATGTGCGTCTTAATTACAGAATACGGCCTACCCTCATATTGTCTAGGCAAGATTGTGTTAATATTTGCAATCTTAGTTAAGCAGGTTTTTGGCTTACCAGCGAAATTTATCCCAGTTTTCCGGATTAGCCCAAAATTTGGAGTTAAACCAGTCTGGCACGTGCTTATAGGTTAAAATATTAAACTGCCACAGCGCAAAATCGGCCTCATGTGTGGTCTTGTCAATCAACTGGGTAAATCCCAAAGCTCTCAATAACTTTTCATCTTGCAGCCGACTGATTACCACCAATCGTTTGACAAACAAATCACGTAATTTCACCAGAATTTGACTCATGATCTGCTCCGACAAATTTTCTGTTTCTGCAGTATCCAACATCACCACAGCCAAGTCATAACGTTGCTGAAAAGGCAGATTTAAAAAGTCAGATACGCTAAAATAGGACCATTGAATAGCTGGCTGAAACTGGACTTGGCTCAAGTCCTGCCCAATACAAATAGCAGTATGAATTGGCTGTTCCTGTGCGAAATCGTCTAGCATCGAGGTAATGACATTCTGCTCAGCCATAACTGCATCCTTATGATTTAAGTGAGTAATTTTTATGGAACTTCAGGGCATTTGTCATAAAATGCACGTCGGCCTCAAGGACCTTAGTGTAACTGATCAACAGATACAGCGGGCAAATGTTGAATATAAATTAATTTTAGATCGTGCAGAAATTGATCTTCCGTTTAATTTAGGCCAGGAAATCGAGATTGAATGGACCAGTAATATTTACTGCGTGTCCTGTGGCAACAAAACTTCCAAATCATTTTCGCAAGGTCACTGTTTTAAATGTTTTAAAACCAATGCTTCATGTGATATGTGCATCATGAAGCCAGAGACGTGCCATTATCATTTAGGCACTTGCCGCGAAGATGAATTTGCACAGAATGTCTGCTTCCAACCACATATTGTCTATCTGGCCAATTCCAGTGCATTAAAGGTCGGCATTACCCGTACCAGCCAAATGCCGACTCGCTGGCTTGATCAGGGTGCCACCCAAGCCCTGCCGATTATGAAAGTGGGCTCACGTCGTCTTTCCGGAAAGCTTGAGGTCATGTTTGGTACGCAGGTTGCTGATAAAACTGACTGGCGCAAGCTACTGAAAGGTGAAGCAGAACCATTGAACCTGATTGAAGTGCGTGAACAACTGCTGGAAGAATTTGCGCCTAAAATTCAAAGCATTCGCGAAGAATTTAATCAGAATCTAGAATTTAATGAAAATATTGAAGTATTGGAAGATGAATTCGCACGAGAGTTTATTTATCCGGTAGAACAATATCCGGAAAAGATTAAATCGCATAATCTGGATAAAACTCCTGTGATTCGTGGCAAATTACAAGGCATCAAGGGCCAGTATTTAATTCTGGATACTGGCGTGATTAATATGCGCAAATATACCGGTTATCAACTGATTATTCGTGCTTAAACCATTATTTGCCTAGAAAACAAAAAACCAGCCCGCAGGCTGGTTTTTTTATACAACAATTTTATTTGATTTTTGCCTGAGATTTCAGGTAACGCGTATAATCATCAAATTCCTGCTGACCACGAAGTTGCTGATATAACCTCACCAACTCACTACGCTGTTCTGCACTTAATACATCCACCGGATTTTTCTTCACTTCTGATACCGCAACCACAACCAGTTCATTCGGCATTTTCGCTGTGGTCACTGACCAATGGCCTGCTTTTGGTGTCGGCAGACTAAAGGCCGCACGCTGTACATCACGTTTTAGTAAACCTTCAGCACGTGTGTAAACACCAGCATCTTCAAAGATCAAATCACCTTTCGCCACTGCTGCAACCGGTTTGGTCTTGAACTCATCCAAAGCTTTCTGAATTTTTGCTTTTGCCAAAGCAGCTGCTTTGTCTTCAATCAGCTGAGCCTTAACACGCGGTTTTGCTTCTGCCAGTGTTTGTTCGCCGGCTGCATGATAATTACGCACCTTTATCCAGGCTACATCACCATTGGCTAACTGAATGCTTGATGAAGCATTACGATCACCATTTTTAACATCGTCATTAAACAATTTGACTTTGAGGTTAGCATCGCTCAGCACAGGATCACGGGTCGAAAGTGTTACACCTTGGGCTTTCTGGACTTGTACACCTTTAACTTCCTGTGTAACGACATCCAGAGAATCACTTCCTACCACCATATCATTTAGCGTATTGACCGTATCAGAGAATGCATTGGATTTTTTAGCAGCCAAGGCTTCTTCAGACAAACGTGCTTTTTGTGATTCAAGAGAAGGAACTGCAACATCTGGCGTTTGCACAGAAATGATGTGGTAACCATAATCTGTTTTCACTGGTGCAGACACCTGACCCGATTTTAAAGAACTAACCGTCTGATCAAATGCAGTACCAAATACACCTTCTTCATAAACGGCAAGCGCACCACCTTTAGACTTAGATTCAGGGTCTTCAGAATATTGTGCTGCTGCCTGAGCAAAAGTAGTACCGGCTTTAATTTTGGCTGCAATATCGGTCGCCAGTTTTTTTGCTTCAGCATCACTACGACTGTCCGCCGTAATTAAAATATGCTTCACATCTGGTTTAACTGTCTGTTTTTGTGTTGCAACAAAGGCGGTATAGGCTTCCTGAAGCTCAGCCTCTGTAACCGCTAAACTCTCCACCTGAATATCGCTTGGCTTTAACACCACATAGTCGACATCTACGCTGGTCGGCTGTTTAAACAGTGTTTTGTGCTTTTCATAATAGGCAGCAATGTCTGCATCCGTCACTTTGACATCTTTTTTATAGCTGTCCAGATTAATGCTGGAAATATGAATATGACGTTGTTCAGTTTGTAAATCAGCAATCTGCTGCATTTCGACTGGGCTTACCAGTGGATAATCCAGAAAAGTCGATGACAGCATCTTCAGCGCATGATCTTTACGTAAACTTTCGATCAAAGCGCGATTGGTCATGCCAATTGATTTTAGATAATTTTCATATAAAGCATTCGAGAACTTTCCATCTTGCTGGAAAGTAGGCTGCTGAGCAATCATCTGTTCAATTTGCTGGTCACTCAGACTGATCCCTAATTCTTCAGCCTGTTGCAGCAATAAAGTACGTGCAACCAGCGTATCCATGGCTTTCTGGTCAATGAAGCTTTGATTCAGTAAAGTTTCATCCCCATTGGCATAACTGAGATATTGTTCTTTAAATGATTTGGTCAGTGACTCTAATTCTTTTTGAGATATTTCAGTCCCGTTCACTGATTTTGCTGCATCAGAGTTTCCGCTGCTAAAATATCCTTCAATACCTACAAGTGCTAACGGGGTCAAAAATAGAACGAGCAAGACTTTGCCCAACCAACCCTTAATAACTTTACGAAAAGCTTCCATAAGTATTCCAATATTTTATTTGCAAAGGATTTTAACCGAAAATACCCATTGAATGAATGTGTTAATCATCACAATTAAATTTATCAATAAAAAACGCGCCAAAGAAGGCGCGTTTCGTCGCTGGGTAAGCTTAAGCTACAGCGTCTTTTAAGCCTTTACCTGCTTTGAAGCTAGGTACTTTGCTTGCTTTGATCTCAAGAGTAGCACCAGTTTGTGGGTTACGACCAGTACGTGCAGCGCGTTCTTTCACACCGAAAGTACCAAAGCCCACTAAAGTTACTGTATCACCCGATTTTAAAGCTTCAGTAACAGAAGCAATTGTAGCATCTAAAGCTTTACCTGCGTCAGCCTTAGATAATCCCCCTTTTTCTGCAATTGCATCAATTAATTCTGATTTATTCATGAAGATTACGTCCTCTTAATATCGTTTATTTAAGGTTCAAGAATTGGTTTAACATGCCATAACGCCTTTATAGCAATGCTTTAGGTATAAACGCAATACTTAAGAACCTCTTTTTTTTCAAAAAATATGCGAAAAAAACATTGAATAATAAATAAAGTCATTTTATTTAAGTTTTTTCGACAATTCTTCTTTCATTTTTTCTTGTTCCGCAGTCAACTGATCAACCTTGGCATGCAACTGAAGGATTAAACGTTCCAAATACTGTACATCCTTCAGTGTGACTAAGCCTATACGATTCAATGAGTGATGAACAGAGTTGTCAATTAATTTTTCCACTTTGTCTTTGGTGTCTGTGACCGACTCTTTGGCCTTTTCTGAAACCTTCTCTACAGTTTGATCGGCAATATCTGCAGTTTTAGATTCAAGCTCTTCCCCGACCTTGACCAGCGAGTCAAACAGTTTGTTGCCTTCTTCTTCTGCACGTGAAAAAGCTCCCAGTCCAGCCAACCAGATCTGTTTGGTGTATTTACGAAAATCAAGAACCGATTTGCGCTCCGAGGCAGATTTAGACTTGGGTTTCAGCATTTTCTCATTCGAAGCTTCAGCTGAGTCTTGTGCTGTTTTTGACTTGTCCATGTGCACGGCTCCTGTTTGTTTTCTGTGCAATTATTATAAATTATTCTACAAAATCACTGCATAATAGCAAATTTAGTACTTGATAGATTTGATAAACTGTTCTACAAAGCAATTTATTTCAAGTCTAATTTGATTTAACCCTGAAATCTCTTCACAAGCAGGAAGCTTTTTCACTTTATATTTCAGGTAAGGATTGGTTGTATATGAGCGAATCGCAACAAAGTCAAAATCAACCGCATTTGTTGCTTACGATGACGTTAATTGTTTTAGAGACAATATTTACTTTCATTCTCAAGCATGATCGTGTCGTTGCATTACAGGCCAAAAAGTTTGTAGATGAAAACATCTCGATTAAAATCAATAGCTATATTCCGTATTTCGACTTTTATGTGCAATTCACCCCCAATGGACTATTGTTTGACCATAAAGCACCGGGCCGCATTGTCGACCTGGATGTGCGCACCACACTTCCCGATCTGATTAAAATTTTCATTTTTGGCAATCGTCGTAGCATTCGCAGCATGCGCATTGATGGCAATCAGGTTTTAAAAGATGAGTTTCGTGATCTGTTAACCGTATTCAGCTTGCCAAAAGTACTAGCCGACTGGAAACACTGGCTGTCTGATGCGCCGACGGATGAAGCGGAAATTATTGCTTCTAAAAAGCGTATTGCACCGCTTTTAAAGAAAATTGAAGAACAGCGCTCCAAGATCAATACCCTGCAAGTGGAAGTCAAACAGTATAAAAACCGCCTGAAACGGATCGAACGCCGTCAAAAGCGTATTAATATCATTTTTGGCCTGAGCAGCGTACTTTTGATTATGTTATTAGTGTATAATTGGCTGAGCATGTAAATCTTTCATTCTCCAAAAATTAAATCCCACTAAGGTCTACCAAAAATAACTTGACTAATTTAGTCGGGATTCATAAAATCTACACATCTAGTCTAACCATGTGTATCGAATCATGCGCCTAACCACTCGCGGTCGCTACGCTGTGACTGCTCTACTTGATCTAGCTTTGCAGCCTTCTGAAAAAACGATAACGCTCGCTGAAATTGCAGCACGTCAAACTATTTCTGTTGCTTATCTTGAGCAGTTATTTGCGAAGCTCAAGCGTCATGGTTTAGTTTCTAGTGTTCGTGGCGCAAATGGTGGTTACCATTTAGCACGTAATGCAGATGAAATTACTGTGTTAGCAATTATTGAAGCTGTAAACGAAACAGTTGATGCGACTCGCTGTGACCATAAAGGCAATTGCCAGAATGGCGCGATGTGCTTGACTCATGATTTATGGCAGGAACTCTCCCATCACATCGCCGATTATTTAGAAAAAATCTCGCTTGCTGATCTAGTTGCACGTGACAACGTCCAGACTGTGTCATTACGCCAAAAATCAGCACCTTTAGATTCAGCCCTTTTATCGGTTACAGGTATTTGACATGAAACGTCCGATTTATCTTGATTATGCAGCTACAACTCCTGTAGATCCTCAGGTTGCTGAACGTATGATGGAATGCTTAACATTCGATGGTACCTTTGGTAATGCGGCATCTCGTTCACACGCGTATGGTTGGCAAGCAGAAGAAAAAGTTGAATATGCACGTGAGCAAGTTGCGAATTTAATCAAAGCTGATCCACGTGAAATCGTATGGACTTCAGGTGCAACCGAGTCAGACAACCTTGCGCTTAAAGGTGTGGCTCATTTCTATGCATCTAAAGGTAAACATATCGTTACCTCTAAAATCGAACATAAGGCAGTTTTAGATACCTGTCGTGAGCTTGAGTCTGAAGGTTTTGAAATTACCTATATTGAGCCTCAACCTCAAACCGGTTTAATTACGCCTGAAATGGTACAGGCAGCGATCCGTCCAGACACAATTCTTGTTTCCCTGATGATGGTGAACAATGAAATCGGTACTGTGACTGATGTTGCAGCGATTGGTGAAATCACTCGCGCCAACAAGATTTTCTTCCACGTGGATGCGGCTCAGGCAGCAGGTAAAGTTGAAATTGATCTTTCAACTTTAAAAGTAGATTTGATGAGCTTCTCTGCGCACAAAATCTATGGCCCTAAAGGTATTGGCGCCCTGTTTGTACGTCGTAGCCCACGTGTACGCCTTAAAGCTGAAATGCATGGTGGCGGTCATGAACGTGGTATGCGTTCAGGTACCCTTGCGACTCACCAGATTGTCGGTATGGGTGAAGCCTTTGAACTTGCAGGTAAAAACCTGGAAGCTGAACAGACTCGTCTACGCGTACTTCGCGACAAATTATGGAATGGCTTACAAGGTCTTGAACAAGTGTTCCTGAACGGTCATCCAACACAAAACGTTGCGAACTATCTAAACATTAGCTTCAACTTCGTTGAAGGCGAATCATTGATGATGGCATTGAAAGATGCTGCGGTATCTTCAGGTTCGGCATGTACATCTGCAACACTTGAACCATCTTATGTACTTCGTGCATTGGGTCTTTCAGACGAACTTGCACACAGTTCGATTCGCTTCAGCTTTGGTAAATACACCACTGAAGAAGATATCGATCACGTATTGACTATCACTAAAGCTGCTGTTGAGAAGTTACGTGAACTTTCTCCGCTTTGGGATATGTATAAGGAAGGTATTGACCTTTCTAAAGTTGAGTGGGCTGAGCACTAATTTTCATCCTGAGATAGTGACAAATCCGTTGCTATCTCATTGAGAAAAGTTTTTTTACCCCCATATTTAATACTAAGGCTGACCCCGAGGTTTGGAGAAGCAACATGGCTTATAGCGAAAAAGTAATTGATCATTACGAAAACCCTCGTAATGTTGGCGTTTTAGACAAAAATGCTGAAAACGTTGGTACTGGTATGGTTGGTGCGCCAGCATGTGGTGACGTGATGCGTTTACAGATTCAGGTAAACGACGAAGGTGTGATTGAAGAAGCACGTTTCAAAACTTATGGTTGTGGTTCTGCCATTGCATCAAGTTCACTTGTGACCGAATGGCTCAAAGGTAAAACTTTGGATCAAGCTCAAGCGATCAAGAACATTGATATTGCAACTGAACTTGCACTTCCACCAGTAAAAGTACACTGCTCTGTTCTTGCTGAAGATGCAATCAAAGCAGCTGTAGAAGACTACCGTAGCAAGAAAGTTAAAACTTAATTGTTCCACGTTTTGAAATTTTAACGGAGTTTTCATGATCCATTTAACTGAAAATGCTGCAACTCATATCAGCAATTATTTAAAAAATCGCGGTAAGGGTGAAGGCATTCGCGTTGGTGTGAAAACTTCAGGCTGTTCTGGTCTGGCCTATGTGCTCGAGTTCGTCGATGAAGTCGATACACATGACCAAGCCTTTGAGCAGTTTGGGGTTAAAGTATTCGTTGACCCGAAAAGTCTAGTTTATCTTGAAGGTATGGAGATGGACTATGTTAAAAACGGCTTGAACGAAGGCTTCGAATTTAACAACCCTAACAAAAAAGGCGAATGCGGTTGTGGTGAATCCTTCACTGTATAAACCCGGCAGTTATTCTCTTTTTGACATTAAAACAGTGTGTTTCACACTGTTTTAATTGCATTTATACAGTTATTTTTGCACATTAATCGCGGATCCCATCTCCCATGAATCATTTTGAGTTGTTCAACCTTCCTGTAGCACTCGATATTGATTTGGCGGCTTTAAAGACTGAATTTTTAAAGTTGCAGCAACAATATCACCCAGATAAAGCTGAAGACAAAGATCAGGCTCTGATTAAATCAAGTGATATCAATCAGGCATTTAAAGCCTTGTCAGCGGTCGATAGCCGTGCAGCGTATTTACTGTCTCTCAAGAAACAGGATTATCACTTAGATCAGTCGATCAGTGATTTTGAATTCTTGCAGGACGCTCTGGAAATTCGTGAACAACTTGACGATGCAACTTCTGCTGAAGATTTAACTTCACTAAAAGTCGAAGTCCAGCAATGGATTGAAGGCTTAGTTCGCGAGTTCAAAATTGATTATGCGGATGAAGATTGGGCCGAAGCACGCGATACAGTGCGCAAACTACGCTTCTTCGTTAAAGTCATGGCCGATATCGACAAAGCGGAAGACCGCTTCCTGGACGATGACAGCTTTGATCTTGATGATGATTTCTAATTTTTAGTATTTAATATTTAACGTGCAAAGGATGTAACACTATGGCTCTCTTGCAAATTGCAGAACCAGGTCAATCAAGTGCACCACATGAACACCGCATTGCGATTGGTATCGATTTAGGCACCACCCACTCTTTGGTTGCCACGGTTCTTTCAGGTAAAGCCAAAGTACTTAATGACGAACAAGGTCGTGTGCTACTTCCTTCTATCGTGCATTATGCAGAACAACAGACTCAATACGGCAATGAAGCTGCGCCTTTCATTACTACTGACCCTAAGAATACTATCGTTTCTGTGAAACGATTTATGGGTCGTTCGAAAGCTGACATTAAATTCCAGCATCCTTATGCGTTGGTTGGTGAAGCAAATGAAATGCCGGCTTTTGAAACTGCACAAGGCCGTAAGACTCCGGTTGAGATTTCTGCAGAAATTTTAAAGCAGTTGAAAGACCGCGCTGAAGCCAGTCTGCAAAATCCGGTCAATGGTGCCGTTATTACTGTTCCGGCTTACTTCGATGAAGCACAGCGTCAGGCAACCCGTGATGCTGCTCAACTTGCCGGTTTGAATGTTTTACGTTTGTTGAATGAGCCAACCGCTGCTGCTGTTGCTTATGGTCTGGATCAGGAAAGCAATCTAAGCACAGACCGTAACTATGTGATCTATGACTTGGGTGGCGGTACCTTTGACGTTTCGATTCTGCGTTTCTCTCAAGGTGTGTTTGAAGTTCTGGCAACCGGTGGCCATACCGCTCTCGGTGGTGATGATCTGGATCGTTTGATCCTGAAATGGGCCAAGAAACAACTGAATATTGACACCTTGAATGATGCAGAATATGCACATTTTGTCGTTGCGGCACGTAAAGCCAAAGAAGCTTTGTCTGATACAGATTCAGTTCAACTCAAATTGCTTGATCAGGTATTAACCCTTGACCGCCCAACATTTGAAGAGATCATTAAAGTTGCTTTGGATAAGACCATCAGCGTATGTAAGCGTGTGATGCGTGATGCCAAGCTTGAACTGGATGACATTCAAAATGTCGTTTTGGTCGGTGGCTCAACCCGTTCTTATGCAGTACAAAAAGCCGTGCGTGAAGTATTCAATCAAGAACCACTATGCACTATTAATCCGGATGAAGTGGTTGCAATTGGCGCATCAATTACTGCGAACCAATTGATTGGCAACTCAACTGATGGCTCATTACTATTAGACGTGACGCCTCTGTCTCTTGGTCTTGAAACCATGGGCGGACTGGTTGAACGATTAATTTCGCGTAATACTGCGATTCCAGTCGCTCGTCGTCAGGAATTTACCACTTATCAAGATGGTCAGACTGCCATGTTGATTCATGTGGTGCAAGGTGAACGTGATCTGGTTGAGCATTGCCGTAGTTTAGGGCGTTTTGTCCTGCATGGCATTCCACCAATGACTGCCGGTCAGGCACGTATTGAAGTGACGTTCCAGGTCGATGCAGATGGCTTGCTGACTGTATCTGCCAAAGAAACCACCTCTGGCGTGACGGCTCAAATCGATATCAAACCATCTTATGGTTTATCGGGTGAAGATACTGAACGTCTGTTGCTAGACGGTTATAAGTTCGCTGAAGAAGATAAGAATCTTCGTCATTTGAATGAAACCAAAGTGGAAGCACAGCGTGAGCTGGAAGCACTGGTTCAGGCACTCAAAGCGGATGCCGGTCTGTTGACTGAAGATCAACTTGCAGCACTGCAAACTGCGCAAGCACAACTTGAAACTCAGCTTCAGGGTTCAGATATCAAAGCGATTGAATCTGCCGTTGAACAGCTTAAAATACATAGTGATGCTTTTGCAGCAGCACGTATGAATCAACATATTGATGCAGCTCTTAAGGGCACTAAACTCGACGACTGGTCAAACTCAAACTAATTTAAGGTAACGACTATGCCACGTATTAAAGTTCTTCCACATGCGCAGATTTGCCCCGAAGGTGCTGAGTTTGAAGTCGAACAAAATGCCAATCTTTGCGAAAGCCTGCTAAAAAATGGCATTAAAATCGAACATGCTTGCGATATGTCAGCAGCGTGTACCACCTGCCATGTAGTGGTACGCAAAGGTTTTGACAGCCTGGAAGAAATGGATGATGTTGAAGCTGACTTACTCGATCGTGCCTGGGGTTTAGAACCTGATTCACGTCTTTCTTGTCAGGTTAAACTGGACGATGAAGATCTGGAAATTGAAATTCCAAAATACACCATTAACCATGCGTCAGAAAATCACTAAGATTTTCGTTGCAGGCTAAAATAAAAAACCACGCTCAGGCGTGGTTTTTTCTCTTTATAAGAAACAATTAAAGTAAATTTACATGAACTTTAAATGTGTTCAATTACTTCATCCTCAAGCTTCAATTTGACAATACCTTGTGAATTGGTCATTTTCTGCTGAGTTTCAATGCGTTTAATCATTTTTTCTAGTACATGAATCAGCTCAGGATATTCAAAGTTTTGCACTTCATCCAGATTCAGCAATAAATGAAAGCCCTTATATTCATAATCGAACCAGCGCTGATACTCGACTTTCTGAGACGCATATTTTTCCATGACCTGCCAGGTTCTTACAGGTGCTTTAATGCCTTTCAAGAATATCGGCTTTTTCGGTGCACAAAGATAATCATCTTTGATCAGATTATGAGTATCTTCCGAAATCAGGATTTCATCGACTTCCGCTGCACTTTGCAAACGCGCTGCCAGATTCGCATCACGTCCTACAATGGTATAAGCCATACGATGCGTAGCCCCATAATTCCCTACGTGGCAATAACCGGTTGAAATCCCCATGCGGATATGCAGTGGCGGATAACCCATTTTAATCCAGCGTTCCCGCAGCAATTTCATTTGCTGACGCATCGCCAATGCCATTTCCATACAGTTCTTAGCATCCTGTTCCACACCTTCGGAGTTCGGATCACCAAAGAAAATTAGGATGGCATCACCCATGAATTTATCGACAGTCGCTTCATAATTTTTAGCGATTTCGGTCATATGCCGCAGATAGTCATTCAACAGGAATGCTAAATCATCTGGAATCAGAGTTTCTGATAGCTCTGTAAAGCCTTGAATATCAGAGAAAAAGATCGTCAACTTTTTACGTTTATATTCAATTTTGGCTTCAGATTCACCTTTCATAATGGATTGCCATAACTGCACGGGCGCATAGCGACTCAGTTGATTGGCAAATTCCATATAACGGTTCATCTGTTCGAAATAATGATCTTTTTTCTGGGTCATGTATTGCACACGACCACTTTGATAAAAACTTCCAACACCAAAATAGGTGATCAGGCAGATAAAGCCTAAAACGGTCAGCTCACTGCTAGTCGGCTCGAAATAGTTGTTAAACCCAAAGACCAGAATATTAGCCAGATAGAAAAGCGTAATCCCGATCAGGCTGGCCAGAGAGGCCATCATAAATGAAATTTTATTACTGATCGCGGTATAGAGTACTGCGACCAGACCGAGCAAGGACAGTACCAAGTCCAGATGCACGGCCGCCAAAACTACCGAAATGACAATGACATCAATCAGGAAAAGAATATTACGCCGAATGTGATAATCATGACGATAGATCAGCCAGCGAGATAGTTTCGGTGTAATTAGCAAAACCAGAAACAAAAAAAATGGAACAAAAAGCTGATACTGGGTATCTGGTTCAGTGTAATGAAAGACGACCAGAACCACAGACAGCATGATGTATCCCATCATGCGATGGAAATACTCAAACTGATGGGGTTCTTTTTGAATCCAGTCGTCTAATTGCACTCACTCACTCCCTGAAGTCCGCAACTGCTCATGGTTCTCGGAATGCCTTGGCTGATTAGTCCATGCGCCAGTCAAATGGCATGTCGCCCTGACCACGTAAAGCCAGCATTAAGGTTTGACGCATATGTGCCAATACTTCACTGCTATAAGGAACAGCAGGTGTACCCCAAACAGGCTTCGGCCATGCAACGTCGTTCTGATAACGAACTACATGATGAAAATGCAATTGCGGCACCATATTACCCAGCGCTGCTACATTCATTTTATCTGCACGGAAAACACGTGCCAGCTGGCTTGATAACCAGCTTGACTCTCTTAAAAACTGCTCTTGGTCAGCTTGACTCAATTCATATAATTCAGAGACACCCGGCACACGTGGAATCAGAATGAGCCAGGGAAATTGCATATCATTCATCAAACGACATGTTGACAAAGGAAAGTCGCCTACAAAAAACGTATCTTGAGCAAGTTGTGGATGCAAACTAAACATATCTTTATAAATGATGCAAAATTAGAATGATGGCTAATACTAACATATCCAACTGAAGCTGAATATTGAAAGCAATGTGTTTAAAGACAAATTCTCATGATTTGTTGCGAAGCACATCACAACAATTACTGTAAACAATTCATTAAAAAAATCAAGCCTGTTGTTCCTGCAAACTTCATTGGAAAATGAAATCCAAACTGAATTTTCAGGCTGATTTAATCGAATAAAATCAGTGCAATTCTTTAAGCAGACTGTCCAGTAAATCCTGTATAAACTGAATCCGCTTTTGATAGTCTTCCAGCATGACCATGACTTTTAGACGTTGACCGCCATCCATCCGGAAATAGGTCGGATGTTTCTGCATCATCTGGATAATCGTCATGGCTTGAACCGGAGTATCCGGTGCAAATTCAATATGCCCACCCTGACTGCTGATATCAATTTTAGTAATACCAAGCTGCTCGGCTTTCAATCGAATCTGATGTACAGCAAAGAGCTGTTTGACCGGTTGCGGCGGTATACCAAAACGATCAATCAATTCCATCCGGATATTATCCAGCTTTTCCTGGGTATCGGTATTACTGATGCGTTTATAGAACAACAGACGTTGATGCACATCACCCAGATATTCATCCGGAATCAGTGCTGGCATATGCAGGGTAATTTCGGCAGTCAATGACAATGGTGCGTCGAAGTTTGGCGTTTTACCTTTTTGAATGGCTTTGGTGGCTTTTTCCAGCATTTCCATATACAGGCTATAACCAATCGCCTGCATCGAACCACTCTGCTGTTCACCGAGTAATTCACCTGCGCCGCGAATTTCCAGATCTTCAGTTGCCAGCATAAAACCGGCACCCAAAGTTGAAGCACGCTGAATGGCATCCAGACGTTTTTCTGCATCACCTTTTAAGGCTTTTAATGACGGTACCATCAAATATGCATAAGCCTGATGATGTGAGCGCCCTACACGTCCGCGTAGCTGATGTAATTGCGCCAGGCCCAGTTTGTCGGCACGTTCAATCAGAATGGTGTTGGCATTCGGAACATCAATCCCGGTTTCAATAATGGTCGAACATACCAGAACATTGTATTCCTTGTGATAGAACTGCTGCATCACCTGCTCCAGTTCACGTTCACGCATCTGTCCATGGGCCACAATCACCCGCGCTTCCGGCACCAGTTTACGGATATGCTCGGCGGCACGATCGATTGTATCAACTTCATTATGCAGAAAATAAACCTGACCACCGCGCAGCAATTCACGCAGAATCGCTTCTTTAATGGTGTCATCGGTATGTTCCTGCACAAAGGTTTTCACCGCAAGACGGCGTGCCGGCGGTGTGGCGATAATCGACAGATCACGCATGCCACTAAAGGCCATATTCAGCGTACGTGGAATTGGAGTCGCAGTCAGTGTCAGCATATCAACATCGGCACGCATGGCCTTGATTCGCTCCTTGTCGCGCACACCGAAACGATGCTCTTCATCGACAATCATCAGACCGAGATTCTTAAACTGGACATTTTCCTGCAAAATCTTATGTGTACCAATCACAATATCGACTTTACCTTCAATGAGGTCGTCAATGGTCTTAGTATGTGCTTTGGAAGAACCGAAACGTGACAGCACTTCAATCCGGACCGGCCAGTCGGCGAAACGGTCTTTGAATGAATCATAATGCTGTTGTGCCAGCAAAGTGGTCGGCACCAGAATCGCCACCTGCCGGTTATTCTGTACCGCAACAAATGCGGCACGCATCGCGACTTCTGTCTTGCCAAAACCGACATCCCCACACACCAGACGATCCATCGGCTTGGCCTGCTGCATGTCATGCAACGTTGCTTCAATCGCATTGGCCTGATCCGGTGTTTCTTCATAGGCAAAGCCACTGGCAAATTGCATATACAGGCTTTGATCGACTTCAAAACTGATCCCGGGCTTGGAAGCACGACGTGCCTGAATATGCAGCAACTCAGCGGCGACATCGTGAATCTGTTCCAGCGCTTTACGTTTAGCTTTATTCCATGCGTCCGTACCCAGTTTATGCAACGGTGCCAGATCTGGATCACCACCACTATACCGACTGATTAAATGCAGATTGGTCACCGGCACATACACTTTAGCGGCATCCGCATAATCCAACTGCAAGAATTCATGATCTTGATCATCAATACTTAAAGTGACCAGACCGGCATAACGTCCGACCCCATAATCGATATGTACCACAGGCGCGCCCATGGTCAGCTCAGTTAGACTTCGGATCAGGAACTCTTCGGAAACTTCCTGCTGACGCTTGCGACGGCGCTGTACTACCCGATGTTCATACAGCTGATTTTCAGAAATCACACTAACGCGATCAGTCAATACCAGACCGCGCTCTAAAGGCGCATTGGTAATGGCAATTGCATACAGAGACTGAATAAAACTATCGAAATTTTCAACTGTTGGAATATCACCCAGACTTGGTCTTAATGCATCTTTGAGGCTTTCCCGGCGTCCAGCACTTTCAGCCACCAGCAGTACCGGATGATTGGCCTGATCAATGTATTTTTTGACTTCATGAAACGGTTTTTCACGTTTCGGGTCTACGGGTAGACGCGGTGGCAACTGGGTATCAAGATTCAATACCCCAGCTTTTTGATCAAAAGGCGTTTGTGCAGCAATGATGCGCGCAAACTGATTCAGCTGCTCCAGAACCTGATTGGTCTGGAAGAACAGGCTTTCAGGCGGCATAATCGGTTGGTCGACATTGTGGCGGCGATCTTCATAACGGCGCACTACATCTTGCCAAAACTGGCTCAGACTTTCGTCCAAAGCCTTATCTGTAATGACAATGCCATTCTTAGGTAAGTACGAAATTAGCGAACTTTGACCTTGCATGGCTTCAGCGCTGAAAAACAAGGGCAAATAAAACTCGATTCCCGGAGAGACTATGCCATCCATCACATCCTGGTATATCGGATTTTTCTTCGGATTCGCGGTCGGAAAAAATTCAGCATAACGGTCACGGAACGTCGCACGACCTTCCTTAAGCGGAAATTCCTGCGCGGGCAATACGGTAAACTGTTGCAAACTTTGCGTGGTGCGCTGAGTTTCGGAATCGAAAAATTTCAGGCTTTCAATTTCATCATCGAACAGGTCAATCCGAATCGGTGCTTCCTGCCCCGATGCGTAGATATCCATGATACTGCCGCGTACTGCGAATTCACCCGGATCATAAACGGTATCGACCAGATGATAACCCGCCTGAATCAGCTTTTTCTTTTGTTGTTCCAGATCAAATTTCTGACCAACATGAATATCGAAATGCTCACCCAGAATCCATGAGGTGGGCGCTACACGTTGTGCCAAAGTTGAGGCAGACAGCAACAGTACGCCAGTTTTTGGCATATTGGATAAGATTGCCAGACGTTCCGAGACAATATCCTGATGTGGGGAGAGACGGTCATAAGGCAAGATTTCCCAATCTGGAAAAATCGTGGGTTTAATCCCATAAAATTCCAGTTCACTTTCCAGTTGACCCAAATGCTGATTATTACGTGCAATCACGATAAATAAACGCGATTGCTGCTGCACGATTTCTTTAAGCAATAATGCGGTTGAGGAACCTTGCAGATTGCCTAACCAGCGTTTCTCGCCTGCTTTGAGCTGTGGTAAATTGAGTTGGGAAATTTCTTGTTGGAACATGGATATAGCTTTAAAGTCTAAATAACCTGAGGCTTATACTAGCACGATGATCTCAGGATATTTTGTTATTTTTATGCAGTCTTGCGACATCCATATACTTCGATTTTAAGCCACTTTTGCAGCTTATTTTTGATCGCGCAGAAAGTTACGATAATAATCATTTAACTTCTTAAGGATCATTTTAAATTGCAGCAGATTCTCTTCGGTATTGCCTAAAGTCGCATTAAAACGCTGATGGGCAATTTCCAGATCAATTTTTTCATTGATCAGCATCGCAGTATCATATAACGCTTTTAAATCATCAAACTGTTTTAAACGGCGATTCGACAAATACTCCAACCGTGCACCCAATTCCTGGTTGAGTTGAATACCATCGACGATATAACCTGTACCTTCTACATACTGGATATTCTGCTCTTCTAAATATAGCTGTGCAGCAGTCGGTTTATTACTTTTAAATAATGCACTGATTTTATCAAACATCGCCATTTACCCAGCCAAATATAATTCAGCTTATAGTCTAGATGAAAATGCCTCAAATCCACATCCTGAACTTGAGGCAAATTATCAAAATAGCAGCGATTCGCTGTTTCAGACGATTTAATAGGTATATGTATGTTAAGAAACCTGTTCGAGCTGATTCTCTGCTGAAGGGATTTCAGACACCAGATTTTCAAATGCAAAAATCTCTTCTAATTGCGCTTCACTCAATAAGCCCAGCTCCAACACCACTTGCGGTACAGTTTTATTTTCCCGCATACATTGTTTGCCGATTTCATCGCATTTGGCATGTCCCAATATCGGTTCAAGCAAGGTCACAATCCCGACACTGCGCATGACGGAACTTAAGCAAATCTGTTCATTGGCCTGAATACCAGCAATACATTTCTGATTCAAGGTTTGCATGCCTTGGGTCAATAATTGAATTGATTCATTCATCGCCACGGCAATCACAGGTTCCATGACATTCAATTGTAACTGCCCGGCTTCCGCAGCCATAGTAATGGTTAAGTCATTACCAATCACCCGGAATGCAATCTGATTCACAACTTCTGGAATTACCGGATTGATTTTTGCCGGCATGATCGAAGAACCTGCCTGTAACTCAGGCAAACGGATTTCAGCTAACCCTGTACGCGGTCCCGAGCTGAGCAAGCGCAAGTCATTACAGATTTTGGACAGTTTCACTGCCAGACGTTTTAAACTGCTCGACAAAATAATAAAGACGCCACAATCGCTGGTCGCCTCGACATAATCTGTGGCTCCTTTTAAAGGCAGACCAGTCAGATGCGCCAAGGTTTCTACCACCTGCTTGGCATAGCCCGGCGGTGTATTCACCCCGGTCCCAATGGCGGTGGCGCCTAAATTGACTTCTAGCAATAACTGTCGCATCTGCCCAATCAGCTTCAGGTCTTCTTTTAATAAGGTGGCAAATGCCCGGAATTCCTGTTCCATGGTCATCGGAACTGCATCTTGTAACTGGGTACGTCCCATCTTGATGACATATTCAAATTCGGCAGCTTTATGGTCGATACAGTCAATCAATGCTTTAAGCACGCTCAATAACTCATCTAGACTGCTATAGGTCGCCAGACGCAAAGCCGTTGGATAGACATCATTGGTTGATTGCGAAGTATTGACATGATCATTCGGATGCAGAATGTGATAATTGCCTTTCTGATGGCCCGACATTTCAAGGGCAATATTGGCAATCACCTCATTGGCATTCATATTGATGGAGGTTCCGGCACCGCCTTGATAAGGATCGAGTGGAAATGCCGCTTGCCACGCTTCCGGATGCTGAATCAATTCATCACAAGCTTTCTGAATGGCAGTACTGGTCTGCTCGGACAGTTTCTGAAAATGCAGATTGGCCTGTGCCGAAGCTTTTTTCACTTGAGCCAAAGCACGAATAAAATGCGTTTGTTGCCCTACCGCCAATCCGGAAATCTTAAAATTTTCGATGGCACGTAAGGTATGAATCCCATAATAGCTATGCAACGGGATTTGTTTTTCCCCCAATAAATCACGTTCAATGCGGGTCGGTTCGATTTGAAGCATATTGTCCACTAAAAAATACTCTTGGCGATGCACCGTATTTGGTGTGACATTAATATGAGCAAACAAATACAGGCCTAATAGGAAGACTTTAAGCTAGATTTGCTACGATTTATTACCAATACGCTAAGGATGTGAATTTTGTAATATTGTGTAAACAACTGGCTAAAATTTAAATATTTTAATTATTTATTCAAAATTTCCACTTCCCCCCTGAATTTGACGTCGTATTGCCTTTTATCCGCTCAAGTTATTCCTGATTTAATTTCAGAGAATTACTACGATGTTTACAATAGACATACATAAAAGCTGTGTAATTGTTACAGAGTGTAATTTTTAAACCATGCTTGAATCACCTCCTTGCGATCTCAGTACAAAAAATCATCTTGGACGATGATTTCCATATTTACAGGATGACCTGCCTATGACTTCTTTAAACCCCACCCTGATTACCTTCATGTTTTATATTATAGCCATGATTGCAATCGGTTTATATGCTTATCGTGCCACCTCCAATTTTGACGAATATATTCTAGGTGGACGGAGTCTGGGCAGTGTCGTTACTGCACTTTCGGCGGGCGCATCGGATATGAGTGGCTGGCTGTTGATGGGTCTTCCGGGAGCCATTTACCTGTCTGGCCTGTCAGAAGCCTGGATTGCGATCGGTTTGATTATCGGCGCGTGGCTGAACTGGTTACTGGTGGCAGGTCGACTGCGTGCCCATACTGAATATCAGAACAATGCCCTGACCTTGCCGGATTATTTCACCAGCCGTTTTTCCGACCGTAAACGCATTTTACGGGTCTTGTCTGCCCTGGTGATTCTGGTGTTCTTTGCTATTTATTGTGCTTCGGGCATGGTCGCAGGTGCACGTCTGTTTGAAAGCCTGTTTGACTGGGATTACACCACAGCGCTTGTGATTGGTGCGATGGCGACGATTCTCTATGTTTGTATTGGTGGCTTTTTGGCGATCAGCTGGACAGATACATTCCAGGCCGGTTTGATGATTTTTGCCTTATTGCTGACTCCGATCATTACCTTCTTGGCCTTGGGCGACAACAGCCTGCAAGTGAGTGTCATTCTTGAATCAGCTCGTCCACATGCCTCCAGCATGCTTGAAGGTTTAAGCACCGTTGCGATTATTTCCAGTCTGGCTTGGGGCTTGGGTTATTTTGGCCAGCCGCATATTCTGGTGCGTTTTATGGCAGCGGATTCGGTCAAAACCATTCCTGCTGCGCGCCGTATTGGCATGACCTGGATGATTCTATGCCTAGGTGGTGCAGTGGCTGCCGGTTATATCGGTATTGCCTACTTCAGTGTCAATCCCGCATTGGCCTCGGTGGTGAATCAAAACCCTGAAACGGTATTTATGGAGTTGACCAAAATTCTGTTTAATCCTTGGATTGCCGGAATCATTCTGGCTGCGATTCTGGCAGCAATCATGAGTACCTTAAGCTGTCAGCTTCTAGTCTGTTCAACCACCCTGACCGAAGATTTATACAAGATTTTCCTACGTAAAAATGCCTCGCAGAAAGAACTGATCTGGGTCGGTCGCGGCATGGTCTTAGTGATCGCGTTAGTTGCGATTTCACTGGCAATTAATCCGAACAGTAAGGTTTTGGGTCTAGTGGCTTATGCCTGGGCCGGCTTTGGTGCTGCATTTGGCCCACTGATTATCCTGTCTCTCTTCTGGAAACGAATGACCCTCAACGGCGCAATTGTGGGTATGGTTGTTGGTGCCGTGACTGTAATTGTCTGGAAAAATTATATGCGCGATACCGGACTTTATGAGATTATTCCAGGCTTTATTCTGGCCACGCTCAGCATTATCATCGTCAGCCTGCTGGATAAAGCACCGAGCGCCGATGTAGTCGAACGTTTTGAAATGGCTAAAGCCGAGTATCAAAAAGAAATGGCGGAAATGAAAAAATAAATATTTTTTTCAGCATAAATTAAAGGGACTTTCGAGTCCCTTTTTTGATTTTAATTTACTGCTAATTATTTGGCTTTTCCCGGCATTTTCAGATGGATCTGCTGACTTTCTTTAATTACTTCCATCACCGGATAACTGCGCGTTTCTTTAATTCCGGGCAATTGCCACAAGATCTGACCAGAGATTTTGCGGAATTCATCCATATTGGCACAGCGGATTTTCACCACGAAATCAAAGCCGCCACTGATCATATGACATTCGATAATTTCAGGAATCTGCCGCACAGCATGGGAAAATTCATCTAAAACATTCGGCGTGGTTTTATCCAGTAAAATTTCAACAAAGACCACAAAACCATTATTCAACATGACTGGATTGAGGCGCGCTTCGTAGCCCAGAATAAAACCTTCCCGGGTCAACTTTTGTACACGCGCCAAGGCTGCCGTAGGCGATAGATTAACCAGTTCAGCCAGTTTGATATTGGACAGCTTGGCATCGGATTGCAATAAACCCAGTATACGAATATCTATACGGTCAAGGTTCAAATAAGGACTTGGCATTAGAATTATTCTCTAAAAAAATAGAAAACTATAGTGAGATATTTGTCAAATATTCTGTGATTATAGATTAAAACTCATTCACCTCAAAGAACTGATTGACGCAGTACAGGAAGTCACTATGCCAACCACTCTCCGCCCAGATTCAATTTTAGATTCAGCCCAGCACTCGAATTATATTGCTGAATTTAAACACAAAAACCAATACGAAGAACGTATTAATACGGCATGGCGTCGTGCTGAAACTGAATGCGTCGAAGAGTTATTGGCCCATAGTGAAATTTCTTCCGAAATAAGTGACAAGATTCAGGCGCTTGCCTTTGATCTCGCACATTCCTTACGTGAACGTAAAAGTTCCACTGGGAAAGCCGGTATTGTCCAAGGCTTATTGCAGGAATTTTCTTTATCCTCTCAGGAAGGCATTGCCCTAATGTGTCTGGCAGAAGCCTTGCTGCGGATTCCGGACAAAGCCACACGTGACTTGCTGATCCGTGACAAAATCAATCAAGGTAACTGGAAAGAACATTTGGGCCAGAGCCAATTGATGTTTGTGAATGCAGCAGCCTGGGGACTGATGCTGACCGGCAAGCTGATGGAAACCCCACAGCAAAAAAGCCTGTCTAGCTTATTGACCGGTCTTTTGGCACGCAGTGGTCGCGGGATTATCCGTAAGGCCGTCGATGTTACCATGCGCATGATGGGCGAGCAGTTTGTTACGGGTGAAACCATTGATGAAGCCCTGAAAAATGCGGAGCCGCTGGAAGAAAAAGGCTTTCGCTATTCCTATGACATGCTGGGTGAAGCTGCACTGACCGATCCGGATGCTGAACGTTATTATCAGGATTATCAGCAAGCCATTCATGCTATTGGTCAAGCATCACAGGATAAAGATGTTTATGACGGGCCTGGAATTTCTATCAAACTCTCTGCGCTGCACCCCCGTTATCAGCGTTCGCAAATGGATCGCGTGCATGATGAGCTCTATGCAAAAGTACTGAAACTCGCGGTCTTGGCCAAGCAATACAATATTGGTTTAAATATCGATGCTGAAGAAAGTGATCGCCTTGAGATTTCACTTGAACTGTTAGAACGCCTGTGTTTTGAACCACAATTACAGGACTGGAAAGGCATTGGCTTTGTGATTCAGGCCTATCAGAAACGCTGCTTCTATGTAGTGGATTACATCATTGATCTGGCGAAACGCAGCCAGAAACGCCTGATGATTCGTCTGGTCAAAGGCGCATATTGGGATAGCGAAATCAAAAAAGCCCAGATTGATGGAATGTCGGATTATCCAGTATTTACCCGTAAGGTGAATACGGATCTGTCTTATATTGCTTGTGCGCGTAAGCTGTTGGCTGAACCGGATTATATCTACCCACAATTTGCCACTCACAATGCACAAACGGTAGCGACGATCTATCAACTGGCGCAACCTGAGCAGTATTATGCCGGTCAATATGAGTTTCAATGTCTGCATGGCATGGGCGAACCGCTGTATGAAAATGTCGTGGGCGATCCATCGAAAAATAAACTGGGTGTTCCCTGCCGGATCTATGCGCCCGTCGGCAATCATGAAACCTTGCTGGCTTATCTGGTGCGTCGTTTACTGGAAAATGGTGCTAATACGTCTTTCGTCAACCGTATTGCCGACAAGACCTTGAAAATTGAAGATTTGATTGAAAATCCACAGCAAACGATTTTAAAGGCATCAAAACAAGAAGGCGTGATGGGTGCCAAGCATCCCCAGATTCCCTATCCGCAAGATCTTTATACCGATGCACGATTGAACTCTTCAGGACTCGATTTGGCCAATGATGCTGAACTCAGTATTTTAAATGAAGTCGCATCCAGTCTGGCAAATACGCAATTTCAGTCAGCTGCTATGGGAACGGCATTTAGCAGCGTGGATACGCCCCATGCAGTTCCAGTGATCAATCCAGCACACCATCAGGATGTGGTCGGCACAGTCTATGAAGCAACTTCTGAACAGGCCGAAATTGCACTCACTCAAGCAGTTAATGCACAAAGTTTCTGGGCCAATCTGCCAAAAAATGAGCGTGCTGCCTGCCTGAATAAAGCCGCAGAACTGATGGAACAGCGTTTGCTTCCGCTCATGGTTCTTCTTTCTCGCGAAGCAGGTAAAACCTATGCCAATGCGATTGCCGAAGTACGTGAGGCGGTAGATTTCTTGCGTTACTATGCAGCTCAAGTTTTGGATCTCAGTGACAATGTACAGATCCAGCCTTTAGGTACTGTACTATGTATCAGTCCATGGAACTTCCCGCTGGCGATTTTTACCGGTCAGATTTCAGCAGCGCTGGTCGCTGGCAATACCGTGATTGCCAAACCGGCTGAACAAACACCGCTCATTGCAGCACAAGCCGTACAGATTTTATGGGAAGCCGGCATTCCGCAGGATGTGTTACAGCTATTGCCGGGCCGTGGTGAAACCATTGGTGCACAGCTCAGTGCAGATCCACGTATTCAGGGCATCATGTTTACCGGTTCCACCGAGGTCGCCCAAATTCTACAAAAAACCGTGGCAGAACGAATAAACCAGTTTGGAGAAAGCGTCACCCTGATTGCTGAAACTGGTGGTCAAAATGCCATGATTGTGGATTCATCTGCACTAACTGAACAGGTAGTGTTGGATGTCGTAAGCTCTGCCTATGACAGTGCGGGTCAACGTTGTTCTGCCTTGCGTGTCCTCTGTGTTCAGGAAGATAATCTGGAGGCTGTTCGTAATATGCTCAAAGGCGCCATGCAACAGTTACGCGTTGGCAATCCGGTCTTGCTTAAAACCGATATTGGTCCGGTGATTGATGCAGAAGCCCAGCAAAATATCCAACAGCATATTAAGCAGATGCGCAGCAAAGGCCATAAAGTTCATCAGTTGATGTTTAATCAAGACCAGACTGAATTAACTCCAGGAACATTCATTGCGCCGACCCTGATTGAACTGCCAAATCTGGACGATCTAGAACGTGAAGTATTTGGTCCGGTGCTGCATCTAATTAGTTATAAATATGGTGAATTGGAACAGTTATTAGAGCAGATCAACAGTAAAGGCTATGGCCTGACCATGGGCTTGCATACGCGTATTGATGAAACCATGCAAACCGTGATTGCACAGGCCGAAGTCGGCAACCTGTATATTAACCGCAATATCGTTGGTGCGGTCGTGGGCGTCCAGCCTTTTGGTGGTGAAGGTCTGTCCGGCACCGGCCCGAAAGCGGGTGGCCCGTTGTATATCTATCGTTTAATGCATCAAGTATCCGAGAAAAAACTGGCTCAGCCTTATGCAGCTCAAGCTGAGCCAGCACTTGTTGAACATAAACTTGTTCAGGAGTTTAAAGCCTGGGTAGCTAAAACTTTCCCAACTTTATCTTTAAAAGCGCCCATGCAAATTGCGACTGGTCAAAGCTTTAGCCTTCAAGGCCCAACTGGTGAGGATAATCAGTACATCATCTTGCCACGAGAAAGTGTTCTATCTTTGGCACAGACGGAGCAAGACCAGATTCAGCAAATTCTGGCGATTTTATCGGTTGGCAGTCATCCTGCAGTACTGGCAGACAATACTTTTATTCTGAAATATTTACCAACGATGCCAGCTGCGGTCAGCAAGCAATTTAAAGTGGTCCGGGATATTGAAACAGATGTATTTGATGCCGTCCTGCATCATGGTGACACTGTTGAACTGATTGATTTGCAGAAACGCATTGCAGCCCGAAAAGGTCCGATTATTGGTATCACCCATTTAAGTTCGGGCAACTATCATATTCCGGTCGAGCGATTTGTGATTGAACGCGCCATCAGTATCAATACGGCGGCGGCAGGCGGCAATGCCAGCTTGATGACGATGGATAATCTCTAGATCAGTCGAATCATCTCATTATTTTTAGCTTAAATCTTTCCTCTTGATGGCCAAACCTCTCTCCTCAGAAGGTTTGGTCTTTTTTATGCAGCTTTTAAAGCAGCTCGACTACAATAGGCTTAGGCAGATCGGCAATTTTTTGCTACCATTTGCGCTTTAAAATATTTGCGATTTCTTACTGCATATGACTTCATCTTATCAGCAACAACTTGAAGCCAAAATTGAACGCATCAGCGCTCAGTTTGCCGAATATCAACCACCTGCTTTAGAAGTATTCCAGTCTCCTGAAAAATATTTCCGCATGCGTGCTGAATTCCGGATCTGGCATACTGAAGATGATCTGTTTTATGCCATGTTCGAACGTGACGAAAACAACAATAAAAAAGTCATTCGTATTGATAAATTTCCAATTGCCGATCGCAGTATTAATGACTTGATGCCACAATTGCTTGAAGCATTCAAGGCAGATTCCAATCTGGGCCATCGCCTGTTTGAAGTCCATTTTCTGGCGACGTTAAGTGGTCAGGTTCTGGTATCCCTGATTTATCACCGCAAGCTGGATGAAAGCTGGGAACCTGCAGCAAAAGCACTGGCGGAAAAACTGAATATTAAACTGATTGGCCGAAGCCGTGGCCAGAAATTCGTCCTGACTGATGAATATGTGGTGGAAGAGCTATCGGTCTTTGATCGTCGCTATAAATACAAGCAGATCGAAAGCAGCTTCACTCAGCCGAATGCACAAGTTTGTCAAAAAATGCTGGAATGGGCATGCGATGCAGCGGAACAATCAGATAAAGATTTGCTGGAACTCTACTGTGGCAATGGGAACTTTACCCTGCCGCTTTCGACCAAATTCCGCCGTGTTTTGGCCACTGAATTAGCCAAATCTTCAGTTTATGCAGCTGAGTGGAATATTGAGCAGAACCAGATTGAAAATATTCAGGTTGCGCGTCTGTCTGCCGAAGAATTCACTCAAGCCTATAATGGCGAGCGTGTTTTCCGTCGCTTGCAGGAAGCACAAATTGATATTTCGACTTATGATTTTGATACGGTATTTGTCGATCCACCGCGTGCTGGTATTGATGATGAAACCTTGAAACTGTTACAGCGTTTCCAGCGTATTATTTACATTTCTTGTAATCCAGATACTTTATATGACAATCTGAAACAGTTATCTCAAACGCATAAAATTAGCAAGTTCGCCATGTTTGACCAGTTCCCGTATACACACCATGTTGAGACGGGTGTCTTATTGGAAAAAGTATAAAGAGTTTGTTTCAATTTATTATATTGTTACAATAATGGAGCTTTTTAAAGCTCCATTTTTTATATTTAAAATCATATGTTTAATAATAAATATTGACTTGTACAGCAAGAAATATCGTTAGACCTTTAGGCTTCCATCGGAAATTTTCAAGATCAACTGCTGCTTTTATCACATAGGTCCTATTGCTTTATTTATTTAATTGGCTATATTTCACTCTATGTTAGGTTGTTGTATGAAGGCTCTATGAGTTTTTGGCAAAAGTTGTTTTCTAATGAACAACACAATGAACACAAGAATCAAATTGCTTGTGTTGAAAATGATTGCTCTTGCAAGACAAATGAACAGCTTCTTGAAGCACTTTCTAAAGCCACTGATGAAGAAATCATCATCGGAATTAAAAAGGTTCTGGTATCTCGCGGCTATAGCCGTAAAGAACTGAATGAACTTCAGCACTTGCCATTGCAGTAATCGGCCAAGGTTACAGCCGTATAAAGAAAGCACTTGCGTAGTCAGGTGCTTTTTTTATGCTTGAAAGTTTATAGTTGAAGGGTTTGGTCTTCTCTATTTCAGCATAGTTTATTAACTCCAACTTTAAAACTTCAGAGATCAGGCAGGAAAACTCTAAACAACTCATTTGATCCCCTTTGATTTGAAGAAATGTTAAGGCTTGCTTAGGCTATTTAAAACCTTTATCAGAAGAATATGTTCTAAATTCTGCTTTCTTTAAATCCCTTTAAATTTGGCTTAATAACTCTTCAATTCTGATCTGAAACTCAGGCAAGGCATCGATTAATTTAGCAAAACACAGTACACTTCCTATTAAACGACAATGCTTTTTAAATGGCTTAATTCTGATATGCAACAGACTAAACGGTTTCCCATAGGCGCACACCTTATGGTTAAACATTTCGGTTATACCCATCATGGGATTTACGCCGGACGTGGTCGTGTCATTCATTATTCCGGCTTTGCGCATTTATTCAAGAAACGCCCCATTGAAATCACCTCGATTGAAAAATTCAGTCATGGCAAACCGATTCATATGCAGCATTATGACTCGGCAAAATATAAAGGTCGTAAAGTGGTGCGCCGCATGCGGTCCAGAATGCATGAAAATAACTATCATCTGATTATTAATAATTGCGAACATTTGTGTACTTGGGCGATTACCGGTGAGGAAAGCAGCCCGCAAGTGATTTATATGATGAATCGTCTGACCACGATTGGTTATATCAGCTCGATGATGAGTTTTATGAACAGCATGTTCCTGACCCTGACCACGACTAGTTTCGCATTGGCGCTGTACATCAAGAAAAAGCTCAGAGATAAAGCCAATCTGCGTTTGCAACAATACCGTGAATTGCAAGATCAGGCTAAAACTAAAGTGTCAGACCTGACCAATCTTAAACATCGTTAATTCAAAACCTAGTCTACCGATAAATGATGAGCAGGAAAGGTTGAGGCCGTGTTTATATTTTGAAAATATAAGATAGCAAATCAGGTTAAATGGCCTTTTCTGGCTTGAATCGCTTCAGGCAGTGCTTTACCCAAAGAGCTTAAGGTTTCTCGCTCTACCAGTCGTACAATTGAATCTAGCGGCAGATCATTGTCTTGTAGACCAAAGGGTTCTTCCAGCTCCGCACTAAGCTCATCCAGCCCGAGTAGCATATAAGCAATCAATCCCACTAAAATTGGTGTCCACAGTCCCAAATTCGCCTGTAAACTGAAAGGCAGGATAAAGCAAAAAGAATAAACCGCACGATGCAACAGCACTGAATAAGAAAATGGCAACGGCGTTGACAAAATCCGGTCACAACCGGCCTGAATATCTCCCAAAGCCACAGTATGCTGATTCAGGTTATTATAAATAATATCGCTGATCTTGCCCTGTTTATATTGTTGTACCAGTTCTTTTTGCATCTGTTCCAGCACCCATTGTGATGGATTGATTTGCATGGGCAATTGCTCAAATGACTTGGGTGCAAAACCGGTAGTCGCCTGATAATCCTGAATACTGGGCGTTTGCTGTCTCAGCCGGTCCCGCAATAGATAAGTAAACAGCATCATGCGATACAATAAGATTTCACGGGTTTGCTCATCTAGCACATGGCTGTCACGGCATAAATGACGCGTGGTTGCAATCAACGCACCCCAAAGCTTGCGCCCTTCCCACCAGCGATCATAGCAGGCTGTATTTCTAAAACTTAAAAAAATCGAGAGAATGACACCAAAGATGGTAAAGCCAATTGCCGGGACAGCAGGAAGGCTGACGAAATGCGCCTGACTCAAATACACCAGCAAAGCGGAAATAAAAACCACCAAGATTAATGCGGGCAGCACCTTGGGCAGAATCGTTCCCTGCCAGGCAAACAGTAACCCCAAACTATTATTCTTATCACGCACAATCATGCAATTTTCCCTGCTGTATTGAAAAAGCCCAACCAGAGTTGGGCTTTTTACATTCTGACTTAAACCAGCTTATTTGCCTGGTTTAAAGCTGTCCTTAAGATCCAGAATACGGTTAAATACCGGTTTTTCGCTGGAATGATCATATTGATCTGCCACGAAATAACCTTCACGCTCAAACTGGAAACGATCCTCCGGCTGAGCTTGCGCTAATGCAGGCTCAATCACGGCCTGAACCACCTTCAATGATTCAGGGTTCAGGTTTGCCAAGAAGTCATCACCCACTTCTGGATCAGACTCCGTAAACAGACGGTCGTAAATACGCACTTCTGCAGGAAAGCCTTTTGTCGCAGATACCCAGTGAATCACACCTTTGACCTTACGACCTTCAGGATTTTTACCTAAAGTTTCAGGATCAATCGAACATTTCAGTTCAACCACTTCACCATTTTCATCTTTAATGACTTCGTCACATTTGATGACATAGGCATGACGTAAACGGACTTCGCCACCTGGAATCAAACGTTTAAAGCCTTTTGGTGGCTCTTCTTCAAAGTCTTTACGGTCAATAAACAGCTCGGTCGTCAATGGAATAACGCGCTCGCCCATATCGACATTCGGATGACGTAAATGGGTCAGGTCCATATCGGCTGGCAAGTTGGTTAACGTCACTTTTAATGGATTTAACACCGCCATACCACGGGCTGCGGTATTTTCCAGAGACTGACGAATACAGTATTCCAGCATGGCGACATCAACGATACTGCCATCAACTTTCGATACACCGACACGTTGACAGAAATCACGCAATCCTTCAGGCGTAAAACCACGACGACGCATACCCACTACAGTCGGCATACGTGGGTCATCCCAATCACTTACATGACCACCTTCAACCAGCTTACGCAATTTGCGTTTTGATGTGATAGTATAGTCCACATTTAAACGGCTAGATTCGTACTGACGTGGCACGGATGGTGATTTAACTTTTGCCACCACCCAGTCATAGAACGGACGGTGATCCTGGAATTCCAAGGTACACAGTGAATGCGTAATGCCTTCAATCGCATCAGACAATGGATGCGCATAGTCATACATTGGATAAATTTTCCATTTATCGCCAGTCTGATGGTGTTCAGAATGCAGGATACGATACAGAATCGGATCACGCATATGTACGTTCGGTGAAGTCATATCAATCTTGGCACGTAAAACTGCTTGACCTTCTGCATATTCACCGCTGCGCATTTTCTCAAAACATTCTAGGTTTTCTGCAACCGTTGCATCACGTTGTGGCGAGTTCTTACCTGGCTCAACGAAATTACCGCGGTTTAAACGGATCTCTTCCGGACTTTGCAAATCCACATAGGCATCGCCCTGCTCAATCAGCTGAACTGCCCAGGTATAAAGTTGATCGAAATAGCTTGATGCATAACGCGGCTCGCCTTCCCACTGGAAGCCCAGCCATTTCACGTCATTGGCAATACCATCCACATATTCCTGTTCTTCGGCATCCGGATTGGTATCATCAAAACGCAGGTTACAAACACCTTTAAATTCTTCAGCAATTCCGAAGTTCAAGCAAATTGCTTTCACATGGCCAATATGTAAATAGCCATTCGGCTCAGGCGGAAAACGCGTCACTACCTGTTGAACGCGACCAGCAGCTAAATCATCGGTAATGACCTGACGTACAAAATCCAAGCCTGGTTGTTGCTCTTGCTGCTGCACTGAATCGACTGCACTGTTATTTTGGGTCGGGTTCTCGGGCAGAGATGTCACAACATCATTTGGCTTCATGATCAATCATTCACTTCTAAAGTTAAAAAGGGATTAACAAATATTTAATCGTACAATTTGTACGTATATTCATTAACAAAGTTCCTTAGTTTAAATAGATCTCTTTCATAAATCAAAAAACGATCTTCTTTTTGGTTAATATTTGCACTCCGGATTTCTTAGCATTCGTGCATAATCTGCGGATGAAATACATCGATTCAAACAAGCTCTCTGATCCTCAGT